>JACQVC010000367.1 GCA_016209995.1 Gemmatimonadota bacterium | reverse complement strand
GCGTTCCTCCGCGTCTCCCCTACCCCACGCAACGTTTCGTTGCGTGGGGACCCCGGTCCGCGTGAGACGGTTGTTTGCTCGTCATGCCCAGCGGCACGCGGACCTCACTCCTCTCGGCTCCCAGCGCGAACCCCACCGCCGTACAGCTCGGCATAGAGCCTGGCGTTCTGGCGCACGACCTTCACGAAACCTCGTGTCTCCGCGAAGGGGATGCGCTCGGCGAAGAGGTCCTCATCCTGGTACTCCGGGTAGTCGCGCCATTCGGCGAGACGCCGGGGTCCGGCGTTGTACGCGGCGAGCGCGTCGGTGAGGCGCCCATCGTAGCGCTCGAGCAGCTCGGAGAAGAAAAGCGTGCCCATGCGGATGTTGTCCTCGGGACGCTGGAGCACGCTGCGGTTCACCTGCCTGATCCCCACGCGGCGGCCCAGCATGCGGCCCGTGCTCGGCATGATTTGCATGAGCCCCACCGCGCCGGCCGGACTCACGGCTCTGGGGTTGAACCCGGATTCCTGCCGGATCAAGCCAGCCACGAGGAAGGGATCGAGGCCGCGCTCGCTGGCCGCGGCGACGATCTGATCGCGGTATGGAAACGGGTAGACAATCCGCAGTAGTCGATCATTCCACTGCTCCTCGCCGCTGCGGATCTCCCGGCCCAGGAGAATCCCGTCGACGCTGCGTCCCTGCGCCACGAGACCCTCCGCTAGCGCGTATAGCCCTCCGTCGAACCGGCTGAAGTAGCGCTTGATGCGCTCCAGCTCGAGCGTCACGGCTTCGCCGAGATCGAGCTGCTGGAGCGCATCGAGGCGGGCGAGCGCGCCTGCGACTTCCTTCTCCGCCTGAGGATCACTGGAAGGAGAGGGGGGCGCGAGGGATGCGACCCACTCGGCGTCACCGAGCAGCTCGGCTGCACGCACGCCGTAGAACGAGGCCGGCTCTTCCCGCCACGCCTCCTCGAGCCGCACGCGGGCAAGGTTCTCCTCGCCCAGTGCCTGATAGGCACGGCCGGACCAGTAGCTCGCTTGCTGGTACCGCGCGCCGCGGGTGCGCGCGCCGCGGAGGTCCTCGAAGATGGCGAGCGCCTCGGCGTGGTCAGCGGTCAGGAACGTGAGCGCTCCCAGGCGCATAGCCGCCTCTCCGCTCCACTCCGGGTCGGTGCCGCTAATCACGGCCTGGCTGTAGTACGCGCGTGCGCGGTCGAGGCGACCGGCATCGTGCTCGATGTCGCCGAGCAGGAAGAGCGCTTCCGCCGCCGCTCGCTCGCGCGGGAAGCGTTCGGCCGTCCGACCGAAGGTAGTGCGCGCCTGCGTGACGGATCCTCGGCGATACTGCGCGAGCCCCACGAGCAGCGAGGCTTCCGCTACGATCGAGTCCGGGTCGTCCGCTCGGGCCAGCTGCGCCAGTCGAGTTTCCGCCGCCGGGTAGCGGCGCGCCCGGAACAAGGCACGACCGGCCTCGAGACGAACTGCCGCGTGCGTAGCGGCCGGTCCATCCTGAGCTTCGTCCGGGGAACGCAGATACGCATCGTAGGCCGTCATGGCAGCGTCTACCTGACCATGATTCAGGTAGACGCGCGCGCTGCGCAGGCGATCTTCGGGGGTGATCCCGCGGAACTTCTTCAGCGTGCCGGCGGCTTCCAGTGCCGCGGTGCTGGCCGGCGCGGCCACCAGCGTCTCGCGCCACGCAGCCAGCGCGGCGGCGCTATCGCCCAGCGCACCCTGTAGCCTCGCCGCCCACCGCCACGCGTCGGCGCGATGGCTCCCGTTCTCGAGAGCCGCACTGGCGCTCTGGGCCGCCTCGAGCGCGCCCGTCGAATCGCCGGCCGTTGCCCGCGCCTGCACCCGGGCTCTCCAGCCGCGCTCGCGGGCGAGCAACGGCGCGGTGTTCGCAAGCAGCCGGTTCACCGCCGCGGTATCGCCGGCTCGTCCCGCCGCCTCCGCCGCGAGCAGGTAGCTCCAGTCGGCCAGGCCCGGCAGAGTGACGGCGACGCGCTCGAACGCGGCTGCGGCAGCCGTGTGGTCTTCCTTCCGCCCCAGGTCGAGCGCGGTACGCAGCTCTTCGATCCCGGCCGTCCACGACTCCGTGGCTCCGGCGAGTTCGATGTAGCGGGTAAGCTCGCGCTCGTAAGACTGAGGCGGGCGCTCGACGGCATCCGCCGACTCGAGCGTGCGCGGCTGCCGCTGTCCAACGCGCCAGGCGCCGGCCAGCAGCAGCAACACCACTCCCCAGACGAACGCGCTACGCCGTCTCATGAGCCCACTCCGGCTACGCGGCAGGCCAGACGATCACACCGTCCGGCTTGCGACATCTATCAAGTTAACACTCAGGGTTCGACAACTGCGTGGCGCGGCGAAGTCGAATGCGCTCCGCCGCGCCCACGTTCATCGGCTTCAGGGTCGGAGCGCGATCTCACCGGCCACGATCGGGAACTCGGCTCGCCGGTTCTCCGCCCACGCGGCCTCGTCCGAGCGTGCGATAGCGGGCCGCTCCTCGCCGTAGCTGATCACGTCCAGCCGCGACTCGACGATGCCGAGGCCCGTTAGATACTGTCTGGCGGCGTTCGCGCGACGCAGGCCGAGCGCCAGGTTGTACTCGACGGAACCGCGCTCGTCGGCGTGCCCCTCGATCCTCAGGCGCACGCTGGGATTCGCACGCAGGATCGGCACCTTGGCGTCCAGGCGCGGGCTCTGGTCCGTTCGAATCCCGAAGCGGTCGAAGTCGAAGTAGATCCTCTCCGCGAGCGTCGCCCTCGCGCGTGCGGCCGCCGCGGCGCGCTCCCGCGCTGCCGCATCTGGGTCGGCAGTCGGAGGCGGGGGTGGCGCCGGCTGTGCGGGCGGCGGAGGCGGTTGTGCTGGCGCCGGAGCGGGCGGCGGAGTTCTCCTCCCACACGCGCCGACGAGCAGCAGGCACAGCGTCGCCACAATGACCCTCCGTGCTTCCTTTCTCATCGCTAACCTCACTCGTTGAGTCTTTCCGGGAGCCTGCCCGGTCAGCGACCCACCCCCGGTACGGGACGCGGTCTCACACTCGATGCTTACCACTTGTTTACACGAGCGCGGACGCGCTCGCGAATCCCCCTATCTATAGCCCAATACGTCGTTTGCCGCAACGTCCTCGTAATGCTCGCTCCTCACTGCGGCTCAAGTGTAGCTCCACTCGTCCGGTTGTGGGCGCGATCGCCCGTGATCGCGCGAGCTGATCAGCAGGACCGGGTACGGCGAGTGCAACGCCAGGCGGGTAGCCGTCGAGCCCAATGCCAACGGCTGAAAACCGGAGGCGCCATGGCTCCCGGCCACGATCAGCGTCACGGAGCCATCGTCTACCTGACGGGCTTCTCGCACGATTTCCACCCACGGCAGTCCTCTGCGCACGACCAGGGCAGCAGGATCCAGCGACACTGCGTCGAGCCATGCGCGCTGCGTTGGCCCGAGCCGCCAGTCGCGCCTGCCCCCATCGTAGACGTGCACCACGACAATCTCGGCCTCCAGCCGCCGCGCCAGCCTCCGAGCCTCGATCAGCGCCTGGGCGGACGCCTCGGAGAAATCGACCCCCACTAAGACGCGCGGCAACTCCACGTATCACGCTCCCTCACCCCACAGCGCTCTGGCTTGCGGGGTGCCCCCCGCTGTGGCGGTACCACGGTAGCTGGCCCGGCACTTCGGCCGTCGATCGGCAGCTTGCATGGGCATACCGCATGCCAGCGGCCACACCCGCGACCGGTGGTCCAGCTCGCACCCACGATGCATCCATTTGCTTGTCAACGACATATCACGGACGGCCGCGCGGGCGGCGCTCCACTCGTTCCGACGCTGGACGCTGCGGCCGCGGACAAGCTCCTGGGAAAACGATGGGGCGGAATTCCACACGGACGTCCCAGGGGGCCACACGGCGACGACGAAGCGGGGGTGCGGCCTGGCTGAGGGGATTGCCATGGCGCTATCGCAGCATCACACCGAGGGAAGCTCTGAGACGCCGTACTCCTCCAGCTTGCGATAGAGGGTCTTGCGGTCCAGGCCCAGGATCTCGGCGGCGCGCGATTTGTTGCCACCGGTCTGGCGCAGGATTTCCAGGATGTAGGCGCGCTCGAGCTCGCGCAGCGGGATCTGGCGCTGGGAGGCATCCGCGACCAGAGCGGCGGCCTGACCGGCGTCGCGAATCCGAGGCGGAAGGTCTTCGGCACGGATCTCGGGGCCGGCGGCCAGCGTGGCCGCCCGCTCGATCGCGTTGCGCAGCTCGCGGACGTTCCCTGGCCAGGGATAGGCCGTGAGCAGGGCCATGGCGTCGGGCGCGATGCGCAGGCGGCGCTCCGCAGGGGGCGGTCGCTCACTGCTGTCAGGGGAACCGCGACCCTCCATGACCGGTGCGCTCCGCGCAACACCGCTCCCGGCCAGCTCGAGGAAGTGCTCCGCGAGCAGCGGGATGTCAGCCACCCGCTCTCGTAGCGGCGGCACGTGGATGCTGATCACGTTGAGCCGGTAGAACAGGTCCTGTCGCAGGCGACCGGCTTGGATCTCGTCGTCCGGTTCGCGGTTCGTGGCCGCGACGACCCGCACATCCAGATTGCGGGGCTGTGTCGAGCCGACTCGCCGGACTTCGCCGTTCTCGAGGGCTCGCAGGAGTTTCGGTTGCAGCAATGCCGGAAGCTCCGTGATCTCGTCCAGGAAGAGGGTACCCTGATGCGCGGCCTCGAACAGCCCCGCCTTCTCACGGGCCGCCCCGGTAAACGCGCCCTTCACGTGGCCGAACAACTCGGACTCGAGGAGGTGCTCGGGCAACGCCGCGCAATTGACGGCCACGAAGGGGCCGCGCCCGGACCGATCGTGCAGCGCCCGGGCCACCAGCTCTTTGCCGGTCCCGCTCTCGCCGGTAATGAGCGCCGGATACGGTGACGCGGCCGCCCGCTGGATCAGGGCGAAGACGCCGTGCATGGCTCGGCTCGCGCCGACGAAGCCGAGCGGCCTGGCCGTCGCCGTGCGGGACAGTGCCGCGATCTCGCGGCGCAGCCTACTCTCCTCGAGCGCGCGCTCAACCGTGAGGAGCAGTTCGTCGGTTCCGAACGGCTTGGTCAGGTAATCGTAGGCGCCGGCTTTGACCAGACCGATCGCGGAGTCGATCGAGCCGAACGCTGTGATGATGATGACGTTCAGCTCGGGACGTTGGTCGCGAAGCCGCCGCAGCAGCTCTTGCCCCTGTATGCCGGGCATCACGAGATCGGTGATGACGAGGTCGACCACCTTCCCGCCGGCTACCTCCTGCAATGCGGCCGCCCCTTCGCTGAACGCGCCGACCTCGTAGCCCGCATCCTCGAGTACCTCGACGAGGAAGGTCCGCAGCTCGCGGTCATCCTCGACCAGGAAGAGGCGCTCAGGCATGGACCGGCTCCGCGGGCGCGGCCGCGGGGATGGTGAGGCGGAAGCGCGCACCCCTCCGGCTCGACTGGAGACCTCCGTCCTGTTGGGGATCCAGAACGTTTTCGGCCACGAGCTGCCCGCCGTGTTCCTCGACGATGCTGCGCGCGACCGCGAGTCCCAGCCCTGTACCGTCGCCACCGGGCTTGGTCGTGAAAAACGGCTCGAAAATGTTCACGAATGCATCGTCGGGGATGCCCGGGCCCGTGTCTTCCACCTCGACGATGATCCACCGCCTGTCCGGCGCCGCTCCCGGCATGCCGTCGGTCCGAGCTCGGATCACGATGCGGCGATCGCCCTCCAGTGACTCCAGGGCCTGCCGCGCATTGATCAGAAGATTGATGAATACCTGGTGAAGGAGGTGTGGATCGCCCCGAATCCATAGGGGCTTCGGTCCTTCCCATTCCAGGTGGATCCCCGCCCGCGCGAGCTCGGACTCCAGGAATTCCGCTACGCCCTCGATGACCTGTGCGAGGTCGAGCAGCTCGATACGCGGCTCGCGGCGCCGAGCGTAGTCCAGGAGGTTGCGCACGATCATCGTGATGCGTTGGATCTGATCGATGATGATGCGTAGGTTGCGCTCGTCCCCGCCCTCCAGCTCGCCTCGCCGCAGCAGCATCTCGGCGCGACCGCGGATGACGTGCAGCGGCGCCGCAACCTCGTGCGCGAGACCCGCGGCCAGGTTGCCAACCGCCGCCAGCTTCTCGGTCTCGCGGAGCCTGCGCTCGAGGGCGATACGCTCATCGACGCTATGCATCAAATCTGCTTGCGCCTGCTCGAGGTGCCCGGCCATGCGGTTGAACTCCTGGGCTAGCAGCGCCACCTCGCCACCGCCCGGGCCTTCGGCCACGCGATGTTTGAGCTCACCCCGCCCGAGCGCTTGAACGGCTTCCAGGAAGCTGCCCAGCGGACGCGCTATGGATCGGCGCACGAGCCAGAGGATCACCACGGTCACGGCGGCGAGCAGAGTCAGCGTGTTGAGCAGAAACCGCTGGGTGGTACGCGCCTTTTCGGCCTCGACGAACGAGAGCGGCTGGGCAACCTCGAACGCGCCGGCCACGAGGCCATCCGGCCGGACAATCGGGCGTAGCACGGAGTACACGGCCTGTCCGGCGATCTCGCGCTCGAACGAGGCGGTGTCGCCGCTTGCGAGCACCGAGCGCAGCACCGCGGCAGGTGCGGGATCCGTCGCCTCCAATGGCCTGGATACGAACAACGCGCGGCCATCCGGCCCGTAGACGAGCACGCCGTAAATCTTCGGTTGCTGGCTGATCCGGTCGATGATCTCCTGCACGTCGCTCAGCTCCGGATCACGGAACGCGCCCTCGAGCGCCAGGCCCAGCGCCGTCGCGTAGGCCCAGGTCTCGTTCCTCGCCTCCGCCACGAGCGTGGCCTGCCGCTGCCGCAGCGCCCAGGCCGCGAAGAGCGACATGACGAGCGCTACCGTCGCGAGTAGCGGGAGCAAGAGCCGGGTGCCGAGCTTCACGAGCAGTCTTTCAGCCGTTGCGAGTCGCGCCTGGTGCCGCGGGGCGCTCTCCCGATCACACTGGGATCATCAGGACTACAATGCAAACGCTGAGTTACCGGGGCAATCATGGGCAGCATACCAAGCCCGACGCGCCAGACGACGTCGCGGCGATGGCAGGCGAACTGCTGCCCCGCACGGCTCGGCGGGCACACGCGAACCCGCGACTGAAACCTTGAGGGGCACTGGCGGTACCCTAAGAAGTCGTTACGAGATAACTGCGTCAACAGCGAGGTCGAACGAGGGGCGACCTGTTCAGAGTCTGGCCGAGCATGGGCGCCTGACCGACACTGACGATGGCTCCGGCACACGATGCTGTCCGAGTACATTAGAACCATCCGCAGCCGCGCAGGGCACGCCCTGGCGCGTCTTCACGGGCGTGAGCTCGGCGAGTCCCCGGATGGGACAACGGTTGCCCGCCGCAAGCGCACGCTGAAGGTCCTGGCGGCCCTGGCGCTTTTTGCGTTCGTAGTGGCCGTGCTCTTGGTTGTCGAGCTCCACGCTTCGCTGCTCCAGGCCTTCTACTTCACGCGACAAGCGCGGGCGATGACGTACCGTGTCGGGCCTGGTCCGAGCGAGTCTGTGTGGTTCCCGGCCTCGGGCCCCTATGACGACCGCCTCGGGTATACTCGCCTGCCGGCCCTGATCGAACGACTGGCTTTCCGCGGCTTCGAGGTAACACGCCAGGCACGGATCTCGCCATCACTCCAGCGCGTCGTCAATCTTGGCATCTTTCCGATTTACACCGAAAAGTCACAAGCTGGTCTGGAGATTCTCGATAGGCACGGTGATTTGCTGGCGCGTTCCAGCCACCCGCAACGCACCTACGCGACGTTCGAGGAGATTCCGCCGCTCGTCTGGAGGACTCTCCTCTACATCGAGAACCGCGAGCTGCTGGATGCCCGCTACCCCCGCCGGAACCCGGCGGTCGAGTGGGACCGGTTGGCGCGCGCGTCCCTCGACCTCGCGCTGCACAAGGTGGGCTTCGAGCGTAAAGTACCCGGCGCCAGCACGCTCGCGACGCAAATCGAGAAGTTCCGGCACTCACCAGAAGGCCGCACGAGCGCCCCCGATCAGAAGCTGCGGCAGATGGCGTCCGCATCCCTGCGCAGTTATCTGGACGGTCCGGGCACGCTGGGCAGGCAGCGGCGTATCGTGCTGGACTACCTGAACTCGGTGCCGCTCGCGGGGATCCGCGGATACGGCGAGGTGATCGGTTTAGGGGATGGGTCGTGGGCGTGGTACGGCGCTGACTTCGACGAAATGAACCGTCTGCTTCGCGCCGAGCCCGAAGACCATCCAGCGCGCCGCGCGCAGGCTCTGGCGTACCGCCGGGTCGTGAGCTTGCTGGTGGCTCAGCGGCGGCCGTCCTACTACCTCATGATGAGTGACGGACGTGCGAACCTGAAGCAGCAGACCGACCAGTATGTACGACTCCTGGCGACCGGCGGGGTAATCTCGGCTGAGCTGGCGCGAGAGGTGCAGGAGCTGGACGCGGGGCTCGCCGAACGTGCCGAGGGACGTGGACCGGTGCCGTACGTCGAGCGCAAGGCGGCCAACGATATTCGCGTCTACCTCCTTGACCTGCTCGGAGTCTCGAGCCTCTACGAGCTGGATCGCGTGGACGCGAAGGTGCGTACCACGTATGACCGTAATGCTCAAGAAGCGGTCACCCTCCTGCTGAAGAGTCTCAAGGATCCAGAGCAACTGCAGGCGCTGGGGTTGGTTGGACCGCGGCTGCTCGGAGAGGTGGACCCCAACCGCGTCACGGTCAGCGTTACCCTGCTGGAGCGAACGGCAGAGGGGAACGCGATCCGTGTTCAGGCCGACAACTTCGACGGGCCTCTGAGCGTCAACTACGGAACCAAGCTCGACCTCGGCTCGACCGCGAAGTTGCGAACGCTGGTCAACTACCTGGAGATCATCGAGCAGCTCCATCAGCGCTACGCCGGACGGCCTGTGAACGAGTTGCGCCAGGCCGACGCCGATCCTTCGGATCGGCTCTCCCGCTGGGCGATCGACCACCTGCTGCGGGGACCCGATTCATCGCTCGAGGAAATGCTGAACGCCTCGCTCGAGCGGCGCTACTCCGCGAGCCCACGCGAGTCCTTCTTCACAGGCGGCGGCGTCCACACGTTCGCAAACTTCGACCGGACGTTCGATAACCAGAGCCTGAGCGTTCTCGAAGGGTTCCGGAACTCCGTCAATCTCGTTTTTGTTCGGTTGATGCGGGACATCGTGAACTACTACATGTTCCAGGTCCCTGGCTCCGCTGCGCAACTGCTCCAGGACGCGAGCGATCCCCGGCGCGCCGAATACCTCGCCCGCTTCGCGGATAGAGAGGGACGAACCTTCCTGAGCCGCTTCTACCGCCAATACCGCGGCAAGCGCGGCGACGAGATCCTGGCGAGCCTCGTGGATGGACGCCGGCTCGCGCCGCAGCGGCTGGCCCGCGCCTTCCGTTCGGTGCTGCCGGATGCCGGGCTCGATGAGCTGGCCGCCTTCTTGAATGGCCGGACCGGCACCACCATTGTGGCCGAGCCGGCCCTTGCACAGCTGTACCGACGGTCGGATTCAAGCAACCTGACGCTCGTGGACCAGGGATATCTCGCCGGCATCCATCCGCTGGAGCTATGGGTGGCTCGTTACCTTCTGGAGAACCCGGACGCCGACCTCCCCGAGATCATCGCAGCGAGTGAGGCGCAACGAGGTGAGGTATACGGGTGGCTCTTCCGCACCCGCTCCAGGGCTGCGCAGGACGTACGGATTCGGACGCTCCTCGAGATCGAGGCGTTTCTCGAGATCCACGCCGCATGGCAGCGGCTGGGCTACCCGTTCGAGGACCTGGTGCCGTCCTACGCGTCTGCGATCGGCAGTTCCGCCGACCGACCTCTGGCCTTGGCCGAGCTGGTTGGGATCATCGAGAACGATGGGATGCGCTACCCGCTCGTTCGTGTCGACGCCCTGGAGTTCGGGGAGCGCACTCCCTACGAGACCGTTATGCACCCGCTCGCTCAACCCGGATCGCGCGTACTCTCCTCTGACGTGGCGCGCGTGGCGCGGCGGGCCTTGATCGACGTCGTGGAACGGGGAACCGGGCGCCGGGCCTACGGCGCGTTTCAAACGGCTAACGGATCACCGGTCACCATCGGCGGAAAGACCGGGACGGGAGACAGCCGTGTGAAGATCTTCGCTCCTGGCGGCCGTCTCATCGACTCGAAAGCCGTGCACCGCACCTCGACCTTCGTGTTTTTCATCGGAGATCGCCTGTTCGGCACGATCACCGCATTCGTCGAGGGACCCGAAGCCGCTGATTACACGTTTACGAGCGCTCTGCCAGCTCAACTTCTCAAGGTCTTAGGTCCGGCGCTGTCTCACTTATTGGAATCACCTCACTCCAGCGAGTCTGATCTCGCCGAGACCGGCTGACGCCGCGTCGCGCGACCTCGTGGTGGACGACAGGTCGGATCGCTATCTACTTCGCCCGCTCAAGGTACACGCCCTCGCGCGGATTCACGCGGACGCGCTCGCCCTCGGCGATGAACTCGGGGACCTGGATCGTCACGCCGTTAGAGAGCGTGGCCGGCTTGGTGCTCGCCGTCTTGGTGGCGCCTCGCAGAACGGGTGGCGTCTCCACGATATCGAGCTCCATCACGGCGGGTAGCTCGATCCCGATGGGATGGCCGTCCAGCCACTCGGCCGTGACCGTCATCTCCGGCTGGAGCCAGGGGCCCTGGTCGCCTACAGCCTCATGGTCCAGCATGTACTGCTCGTAGCTACGCGTATCCATGACGTGCACTCCCGCCTCGTCACGGTAGAGCACCTGCAGCTCACGCGTCTCGAGCCGGGCATCATCCACATATTCCGTGGCACTCACGCGCGTCTCGAACGTGTTCCCGGTCACGAGGTTCCGCAGGCGAAGCTGCACGAACGCGCGCAAATTGCCCGGCGTGCGATGGATAAACTCCATCACGCGGCACGGCTGGCCGTCGATCATGATGACGTGTCCGCGGCGAACGTCGGAAGCCTTCATAGCTGGTATCGCTTCATGTCTCGTTAGTCTCGCTGGAATGAACGAAAGCTAATCGAATGAGGCCGCAAGGTATCGGGCTGGCTCAGCGCGTGGCAAGCGTCCGCGGGCTGGGCACACGGCTATCCGCCATGCGTTTCTTCGTCGCCGGGACCCACGTAGCGCACGGCGCTCAGGCTGAGGAACCGTCTGCTCCCTTTTCCCCCGCCTCGCCGGCTCGCCCTGACCGCCTCGCCTCCTCGACCTCGCGGGCGGCGCGCTCGAGAATCTCCCGAATCTTCGCCATCACCTCGGGGTCGTTGCTCCAGCGGATCGCGCCCTCGAAGCACTCCTGCGCCAGTCGCGAGAACGCGCCGGAGAGGTCTCGCATCTCCCGGCCGAAGAAGCGGTCCGTGAAGGACGAGACGCGGTCGAAGATCTCATCCACTGCATCGCGATGCTCCTTCAGGTATTCTCGACCGGCATCGGTGATGTGGTAGACCTTGCGCCCGTCGGCTGCCTCAGAGCGCACGTACCCCTGATCTTCGAGCATCTGTAGGGTCGGATAAACCGAGCCGGCGCTGGCCCGATAATAGCCGCACGATTCCTTCTCCAGCGCCTGCATGACCTCGTAGCCGTGCATCGGCTTGTCGGACAGCAGTCGCAGGATCACGAACTTCAAGTCACCTCGCTCGAAGGGCCGCCAGCGAAAGCCCCCCCAACCACCTCGGCCGGCGCGGCCGGCGAAGCCGAATCCCCAGTCGTTCGCGCGCATCAGTCGATCCTCCCTTAGCGGGTTAGCAGGTGAGCGGGTTGGCGGGTTAGACCCCCAGCCCGGCACCACCAGGATACCGATATATCGTGGGATATATCTACCGTCACGTCGCGTCGGAGTTCCACGACCAGCAGCGATTCGCGCCAGCGTGTACTTAACCCTTTTATTCGCAATTTATTAAGTTCGCGTCCCGCTACGGACTTACCTCTCGGTACTGCCCTCCTCATCCCCCGATGTGCAAATCAAAACCGATCCGTCGTCATCCGGGGTGGACGAACCCATCTTCAACCTTGGAGGCAGTCATGAAATCGCATGTACGTATCCAGCCTGCGGGAGGGTGGCCGGGCCTCATCTTCCGCGCCCGCGCCCGATCCTTACGCAGCCTGGCTGGTTGGGCCATCGGGCTCGTGCTCACGGTGTTCACCGCTGCACCGCTGGCGGGGCAGGGGTGGATCGAGCCGCGGCCGGAGATCATCCGCGACTTCGGCGTCGTCAAGCTGCGCACGCATGTCGGCGTGAGGGTCGTGGGGCGCGTCGCACACGTCGAGGTCGAGGAGTGGTTCCAGAACCGGGGCGGCGGTCTCGGTGAGGGAGACTACCTCTACCCACTGCCGGGCGAGGCGGTGTTCGCGAACTTCTCGTTGTTCCAGGGCGACCTGGAGCT
>JACQVC010000359.1 GCA_016209995.1 Gemmatimonadota bacterium | reverse complement strand
CTCTGGTTCGTGCTGCGCTATTTCGGCCTGACGGGAATCCAGCAACGGCTCCGGCGGCATATGGAGCTGGCACAGACTCTCGCGCAATGGATCGACGCAGCACCGGAGTGGAAGCGCGTGGCGCCGGTGCCCTTCAGCACCGTCGTGTTTCGGCATGCCGCCAGCTCCTTAACCGAAGAAGCCCAGGACCGCTTGAACGAGACGATCCTCCAGCGCGTCAACGCCAGCGGCGAGGTGTTTCTGTCGCACACGCGCCTCCATGGACGCATCTGTCTGCGCCTGGCGATAGGGAATCTGCGCACGGAGGAGCAGCACGTGCGGCGGGCCTGGGAGCTGCTGACGGCCGCCGCCAACGAGGTGGGGGTGAGCGGGTGAGTCGCCCTGAGAGCGGCCATAGGTCAACGGATCTCTAGCTGATCACTCAGGGTGTGACTCACGCGAGTGAGCTCGTCAAGCGCCTCGACGCCCGCATGATTCGAATGGGGACCACGTCGCACCCCGAGTATGGCCGGTCGCCCGTGAACGTAGTCCGGGCGGAACAGAGGAGACGATGAAGCAGGGGCTTCCGTGGTCAACCGCCGGTCGCACCGATCCCGGCCCGTGCGGCAGTGGAAAGAAGTTCAAGAAATGCTGTGGGCGCGAGGCCGCCCCGCCGGCCGTTCTCGCGGTTTCGGAGACGCGGCGCCGGGCTGGGTTGCTCAATGAGCTCGTGCGGTTCGCCGCTCGGCCCGCCTACGAGAGCGAGCTCAGGCGCGCGTTCGTCGAGTACTGGGGTGACGACTTTCAGGGGCTGACGCTCGAGGAAGCCCATATCGAGATCGAGGGGGAGCCTGGCGGGTTTCCCTTCTGGGACTGGCTGCTTCATGACTTCCGGCTCGCCGACGGCCGCACGTTCATCGACACCTATCTCACGAAGAGGGGAGTGGCGGACGTAGAGGGCCGAGTCCTGCTCGAGAAGGCGAGTCGCAGCGTGGTGAGCCTCTATAGGGTCGAGGAGGTCCGCCCTGACGAGGGATTCATGCTGCGCGACCTGGTGCGCGGCGGTACGGTCGAGGTGCAGGAGCGGGCGGCCACGCGCTCGCTGGTCCGCTGGGACCTCATCGCCGCGCGCGTGATCGAGCTCGACGGCGCTCTGACAATCACGAGCCTCCTTCCGTTCCGCGCGTCCGAGAAGGAGGACCTCTCGCGGGCTTTGGCCCGCGAGTATCGGCGCTACCTGCGCGCGTGCCCAGGCGCATCGCGCGAGGACTTCCTCAAGGAGCGGGCTCACTGGTTCCACCACTACTCCCGGGCTCTGGAGCAGAAACCGCTGCCGCAGCTCGTGACAGCCGAGGGCGATCCGCTCCTCTTTTGTCGGGGGCACTACCGAATGACCGATGCAGTGGCCGTTGCGTCCGCCCTCCGTGCAGTGCCCGATCTGCGGGCGGACGACGAGGATTCCGGCCAGTTCGATTGGCTCGAGGGTTCGGCCGTGAGCGATGGCACGCTCGACCTCTTTGGCGAGGGAGCCGGACCCGTGGAAGCAACTGCGGCATCAGTCCGGCCGCCGTTTCCTGCCGTGGCGCGACCCGGCGAGGTGACGGAAGCACCGGAGATGTTGGCCCTCGACTCGGCAAGAGTCATGGGTGCACACGGCGAAGGTCGGCGCGGGCTGGGCCACATCGAGCTTCGGGACGACCGCCTCACACTCGAGTGTATGTCTCGCGAGCGGCTCGTGCGCGGGCGCGCGCTGCTCGAACACCACGCGGGCGCTGGCTAACTCATCTCGGCGATAGCGTACAGGACCCGTGGCAGGCCGCTCAGGAGCAGCGGCCCAAGGAGAGAACCGCCACGGCGCAGGTCCCGCCTGAGATCGCCGAACGCGTCCGTCACTCATTTATGGACCAGCACTACCGCCGCTGGGCGGATACGCCAGTGCCCGCGCTCGACGGCAGGACGCCGCGCGAAGCGGTCGCAACACCCGGTGGGCGAAGTCGCGTGGCGGATCTCATCCGCATGATCGAAAACGCGGAGGAACGCCGCCGCCTCGAGGGCGAGGCGCCGTACGACGTGTCGTGGATGTGGCGGGAGCTGGGGTTGGATCCGGGCGACTGATCCGGGGCACAGCCTGCCGTACCTCGACCCGGCGACGAGGCCGGGCCGGGGAGCCCATCGAATCATCGTCTGTCGCGTTCAGCGTGACGCTTGTCTGTCTCCGGCGGCGCGCGTACAATTGCCAAACGTGACAGGCTTCCCACCTCGTCCAGCCCAGCGCATAACCCGTCCTGTCCCGGCGGTCCTGAAGCACCTCCGACGTGAGCAGCTACCGCGGGGCGGCGCGCGGGCCGGGCCACGGACGCGGTTTTCGCGTTCCTCCACGCGACGTGGGAGCGCGTACCGTGCCGAGTTCCGGCGTACCCCCTCGCGTATTCAAGATCGATGCATCCTCGGTTCGGTCCTTAGGGCTGCACGCGGGGACGCATCGCAGCTGGAGCTAAACGAGCGCGTGCACGACGAGTCCCGGTACGCGATCAAAGTGGCGCATGTTACCCGTGATGATCTCGTCACTCCGGGACAGGGCAGTGGACGCAATGAGCAGATCCGAAGTGGGCAGCCGCCGTCCTCCCACGCTGAGCCGAGCATCGATCTCGCCGAATACACGCGCGATTCCGAGCGTTATAGGAACCACGGGGATCGCGGCGAGCATCGCCTCGACAAACTCTTCGCGGCTCGCGCGCCTCGCCGGTGTGTCGGCACGCCAGCACCCGTGAAAGAGCTCTCCCGCACTCATGACGGAGATACCGAGCTCGCCGTCGCCCCAACGCTCGATCAACTCGGCGATGAGATCCGCCGGAGTCTGGCGCTTGCGTTCAGCGCGGATGAACAGTGTCGAATCGATCAGGAATCCCAGGACCGAAGCTCCTCGATCCGTTCGCCTTCCAAGACTTCGAGCAGGTCCTCGCCAAACCGATCATCGAGCAAGACCGCAGATCGGCCGCGAAGGTACGCCAGGCACTCGGATGCGCGACGCCCCACGACCGGGGGCGGTGCCATGAGGCACACGTTGCGCCCCCTGCGCTGGACCAGAAACCGGCGCCCCGACTCGATCTTGTCGAGGAGCTTCGAGAACGAACGGCTGGCCGCCGTCGCAGAGACGCGTGTCTCCATGGGGTGCTTATCTGATTTTTTGGCCACGAATCTGATTTTAAGCAACCGACCTCTGCGTGTCAACGGTACTTTGGCCGGTCACGTCCGCCAGTCGAGACTCGGGTTGGTGGAGGGCGTGAATGGGCGCCCGCAGCTGTAACGCTGGAGGTGCGATGACCGAAGAGAAACGGTTCACCCGCTGGGCGTCGCCGCGCAGACTTCACCGTGCTCTGCCTCGCCCGTTCCTGAGCCCGGAGGAGGTGACGCTGACCTCACGGGCGACCTCCTCCCTGTTCGCATGTTGAACGAGTTCGTTTACTGTCCGCGGCTCTTCCACTTCATGCACGTCGAGGGGCGCTGGGAGGACAACGTCCATACGGTCGAGGGTCGCGAAGTGCACCGGCGTGTGGGCCGACTGGACCACGTCTGCCGGACCCTGTGCCGCAGGAACCGGTGGACACATCCGGTGAGCAGGGCGGGGACGAGCGGCCGGAGATCAGTCGGTCGATCAGCCTCGGATCTCCACGGCTCGGAATCACCGCCAAACTCGACCTGGTCGCGACCGCGGGTGAGGAGGCGGTACCGGTGGACACCAAACGCGGTCGTGTTCCGAACAACCCCGAGCGGAGCTGGGAACCGGAGCGTGTTCAACTCATGGCTCAAGGCCTGCTCTTGCGTGATCACGGCTACCGTTGCGATCACGGGATCCTCTACTTCGAAGGTTCGCGCACGCGCGTCACGATCCCGTTCACGCCGGAGCTAGAAAGCCGAACGCTCCGGTTCATCGAGGAGGCGCG
>JACQVC010000361.1 GCA_016209995.1 Gemmatimonadota bacterium | reverse complement strand
GTGAGGAAGTAGACCTCGTCGCGATCGTCCGTGCTCACGAAGCAGTTGTTATAGTAGCCCGTGCGTGACCTGAAAGTGCGGTCGTGGGTCATGAGCGCCCATGATTGGCCGCCGTTGTCCGACCGCCAGAGCTGGCCTTGATCCGTCTCCTGCCCCTTCCAGGGCACGCCGTCACCCGTCTCGATAAGGGCGTAGACGCGGTTCGGATCGGCGGGCGTCAGGCAGACGTCGGTCTTCCCGGCCGGGGGCCGCGGCAGGCCGTTGCCCTCGAGCTTCCTCCAGGTGTCGCCGCCGTCCAGCGTCATGTAGATCCCGCTGCCCTCGCCGCCGCTCTCGCGTCCCCAGGTATGGACCTCGATGTTCCACAGTCCGGCGAACAGCTTGCGCGGGTTGGAGGGGTCCATCTCGAGGCTCGAGGCCCCGGTGTTCTCGTTGGCAAAGAGCACCTGCTGCCACGTCCGGCCGCCGTCCGTCGTGCGGTAGATGCCCCGAGCCCGCTGCGGGCCGTGGGAATGACCCAGCATCGCCACGTAGACGATGTTCGGGTTCGTCGGATGGATCACGATCCTGGACACACGCGTAGGCCCGCCGTCACCCAGACCCATGTGCTGCCAGGTCGTACCGCCGTTGGTGGACTTGTACACACCCGTCCCCAGCGAGACGTTCGAGCGGATGTGCGGCTCCCCCGTCCCCGCCCACACGATGGCCGGGTCCGACGGCGCAACGGCCAGCGCTCCGATCGAGTGGTCGATCTGATCGTCGAAGATCGGCTCCCAATTCTCGCCACCGTCGACCGTCTTCCAGATGCCGCCCGAAGCCGCGCCCACGTAGTAGGTGAGTCGATCGCCCACGACACCCGTCACCGCGGCGAGCCGGTTCCCCACAGGGCCGATGTGGCGGAACTGCAGCTGACTGTAGCGAGCCGGGTCGATTTGCTGCGCGGCGCTCGCTGCGTGCACGAAGAGAAAGGGAGAGAGTAGAGAAACCAGCAAAACCTCAACTAGCCTCGGTCGACCGCTCGGTCTACACATGGTCACGCCTCCTTCTGCGTCGATGTTACGGCGACGATCAGCAAGCTCGTCGGCCCCTGGGCAAGCGACCGATGCGCGTGGGTAGCGCGCTCAGCGGACCGGCGCGGAAGGCAAGGGCCGGCGGCTGAGTCGAGAATACGCGCTCCATGTCGTCCCTGGGGCTCCCTTATCCTAGGAGACGGAGCCCGCTTCAGCCAGACCCGGGGGAGCCGTGGTGGCTGCCCATCCGTCCCCTGGGGACCGGAGAGCGCAGAGTCTATGATTAGCCCGGCCTCAAGATCCTCTAGACTTCGGAGCTGCTCATGATCCGCGGCGTACACACGATGTTCTATTCGTCGGATGCCGAAGGCCTGCGCGCCTTCATTCGCGACAAGCTAGGGTTCCGCGCCACCGATGTGGGCGACGGTTGGCTCATCTTCGACCTGCCGGAAGCCGACATGGGGTGCCACCCGCTCGAGGAAGAGGGCGAGCCCCCGTCCGGCACTCCGGACATCTCGTTCTACTGCGACGACATTCACCAGACAGTCGCGGAGCTGAAGCGGCGGGGCGTCGAGTTCACGGACGGGATTGCCGATATGGGTTACGGGCTGGTCACCCATTTCAAGATGCCGGGCGACTTCGAGGTCCAGCTCTACCAGCCGCTGTACGAGAAGTAGGGACCGCGCTGGAAGGAACCTACCCAGCGCAAAAGTTCGTTGCGCGACGCCTGGAGCCTATCCGCCGGACGGGCTCACGAGCTCGCCCCTGTATACCGCGCGAGCGGGGCCCCGTAGCGTGAGGGCGAAGTCGGACGCGACCTCGACCTCGAGCGTTCCACCGGCCATCTCGACTTCCACGGCTCCTGCGTCCAGAATCCCTTCCCTCACCGCCGCGGCGGCGACGGCGCACGCGCTCGAACCGGATGCGCTGGTCTCGCCCGCGCCACGTTCCCACACCAGGGCCCGCAGCCGCCGCCCGCCGGCGTGCCAAGCCAGCTGTACGTTGATCCCCCGCGCAAAAGCCGGGTGCGTCGAGAGCGCCGGCCCGATGTGCCACAACTGCTCTTCATCCCAGGACGGACCCAGGAGCACGCAGTGAGGGTTACCGACGGAGACGGGACACATCACGATGCTTCTCGTCCCCTCGCGCTGTGTACCGGTCGGCTGCGCGGATCCGGTGTCGCCCGAGAGAAGTCGCCGCACGGCCAGGTCATGCTCGAAGCGGTCACGGTCGAGCCCGACGTCCCGGTCCTCGAAGGAGACGATTCCCATCTCGACGGAGATGTCCCAAGTTCCGTCCGGCGCGCGACCGTGCACGTGGATCGGGATGGTGTCGCCGCCCACCTCGACGGTGAAGTCGCTGGGTGGTCCCGCTGCACGCATCGGTCGCGGGCCTGTTCGCCTCGAGCCGCTTCCCGCAGCCCGCCGGGCGGGCGCCACGCCTTCCAGGCAAGCGACCGCGAAGATCCGCAGCCCGTTCCCGCTGCGCTCGGCCTCCGAGCCGTCGGGATTGAAGATGCGGATCGCGTGATCCGCGTCCGCCGCCGGGACCGGTACGATAATTCCGTCGGCACCGATGCCTCGGTTCCGCTCGCACAGCAGGCGCACTGCGGGTGGCGTCACCTTCCACGCGGTCCCGGCCTCGAACACCACATAGTCGTTCCCCAACGCCTCGCCCTTGAGAAAGCGGGCGCCCGCGCTCAGGAACGACGGGTCGGAACCGGCGCGTCGGAGCCGTACGCGCGGCGCTGTGCCCGAGCTCGTTCGGTGCTTCACGAAGTGGGCACTCGCAGGGCGTCCCAGGGAGATTTGAAGGCAATGACCTCCTCATCTTCGTGGGCGGCCGCAGCCGCCGGATCGATTCCGTGGATTCCCTCCATGACCGCGAGCGCGAGCGGGACGCGCCCAAACGGGGCGCTGACCTGGATGCCCTGTATCGCGTCGGCGATCCGGTCGCGCATTTCCCGGGCGATAGCAACGCCCTCGGCGACCGCGTGCTCTTCGCTCCGCCCTTCCGCGCGCCTCATCCTCTGGATCACGCTCTCGGGCACGCGGATGCCCGGCACCTCGTTCGCCAGAAACTCGGCGTTGCCCAGGCTCACGAGCGGCCACAGCGATGCGACGATGGGAATCCAGATATCCCGTCGCTTCAGCTCATCGATGAAAGCCAACAACCCATCGGCGTCGAAAACCGGTTGCGTGACCGCGAACTCGGCGCCCGCACTAGCCTTCCAGTAGAAGCGGCGCAGCTCGTTCTCGCGGTCGACCGCGGCCGGATTCACGGCTACTCCGATCACGAACGAAGTCACGTCACCCACCGGGTTGCCGCCCGGGTCGCGTCCCTCGTTCAGGTGCCGGACCAGATTCGTGAGTCCGATCGAGTCGATGTCGAACACCGCCGTGGCATCGCGGTAGGGGCCCGTTGTCGGCGGGTCGCCGGTGATGAGCAACAGGTTGCGCAGGCCGGATGCGTGCGCGCCCATGAGGTCGGACACCATACCGAGGAGATTGCGATCCCGACATGTGTAGTGCACGACGGTCTCAATGCCGATGGCTTGCTCGATGAGGAGCGCCGTAGCCAGCGGGCTCATGTGCATCTGTCCGCGGGCGCCGTCCAGCACGTCCACGGCATCGACACCCGCATCCCTCAGCCTCCGGGCCGCACGCAGCGTCTGTTCCGGGTTCACGCCCCGGGGCGGCATCAGCTCGACCGAGGTGACGAGCTGACCTTCGGCGAGCTTGTGGCCCCAGCGCGACCGGTCGCTCAGCGGCACGGCTTTCACGTCCGGCAGAGGCTTAGTCGCTCTCACCTCGATGCGCGGGCGAGGGCGGCCCGTTGCGGCCGGCGAGGCTCGATACACGACCTCGGCCATGCGGCGGATGTGCTCCGGCGAGGTCCCACAGCAGCCGCCCACGAACTTCACGCCCAGCGCAAGAAATCGCTGCGTGTATTTCGCCATGTACTCCGGACTGGCCATGTAGATCTTGCGCTCGCTGACCTGGCGAGGAATCCCGGCGTTGGGCTGGATCGACACCTTGAGCCGTGTGAGTGGCAGGATGCGCTCGACGGCCTCGAGCATCGTGTGAGGCCCCACGCTGCAGTTCAACCCGATCACATCCGCGCCTGCCGCCTCGACGCGCGGGACGAAGACCTCCGGCTCGGTCCCGTACGCGGTGGACAGGTTCTCCTCGACAGTCAGCTGCGCCACGATGGGGAGGGCACACGCCTCCTTCACGCCCAGGATCCCCTGCTCGATCTCGCTGACCGAGCTGAACGTCTCGAGCACGATGAGGTCCGCGCCGCCCGCTGCGAGCGCGGCGGCCTGCTCGCGGAAATGGCTGCGCGCTTCCTCCAGCGACGTGGGGCCAAAGGGCTCGACCCGGATACCGAGCGGCCCGATGGCTCCGGCCACCAGCACGTCCGCTCCCGCCGCTCTGCGGGCTACCTCCGCCCCGCGGCGGTTGATCTCCTCGACGCGATCGTCCAGTCCGAAGCTCGAGAGCTTGACGCGGTTCGCGCCGAAGGTGTTCGTCTCCAGGATCTCGCAGCCTGCGGTCACGTATTCGCGGTGGATCTGCGCCACCAGCTCGGGATTCGAGACATTCAGCTCGTCGTAGCACCGGTTGATGAACACGCCGCGGCCGTAGAGCTCGGTGCCCATCGCGCCATCGAACAGATGCGGCCGGTCGTCGCTGATCAGGTCGTAGAAGCGGCTCATGGTAGTCGATCCTAGTTCGTCGTGAAGTACTTGCACTCCGGGTGATGCGCGACCAGAGCGGCGGTCGAGAACTCGGGCACCAGCGCCCCGGCGTCGGTGAGATCCATGCCCAGCGCCTCGCGAGCCGGCAGCAGAGAGAACACGAGCGCGTGCTGGCGATGGTCGGGACAGGCACCGTAGCCCCACGAGTAGCGCAGCCCCCGATCCCTGGGGATACCTAGCTCGCGACGGATGATCCGGTGTACGTATACGGCCGACGCCTCGGCCAGACGCACGCCGAAGCCGTGCAGAAAATACCCTTCGCCGTAATCGCCTGACTTCATCAGCGCGTCCGAACGCTCGAGCAGCGCGTCCCCGACCGTGACGACCTGGAACGCAGCCACGTCGCGAGCGGAACGGGTGCCGTTAGCTCCCACACCACGCCCTTCCTCGCCTCCTCCCACCCCGCTCCCTGCCCCTTCGCTGACCTCCGCTTCGCTACGG
>JACQVC010000343.1 GCA_016209995.1 Gemmatimonadota bacterium | reverse complement strand
CCTTTCCCCTGCGTTCGGCGCCGAGCCCTTTCGCGATCTTGTCCATGTCGAGCGTCGTCATCGCCCTACTCCTTCGCGAAGTTCCTGATGGCGAAATACTCGTCGCCCACCACCAGCCCTACTTCGCCCTGATTCGTCTCGCGCCCCATCCTCCGGCAGAAGCCACCGGGCTCGGCGAGGTTGCTGGAATCCTGGATGTCGCCAGGAGTCGTGTAGCAGTGGATCACGACCGGCTCGTCCTCCACCAGGAAGCCACCTCGCTCGTCATCGCGCCAGATGCCCTTCGCCTTCGGGTAGGCGGTCGCACCGCCGAACACTTTACCGAACATCTCGAGGGCCGCATCGACCCAGCCATCCTGATCAATGGACGTAGCCCCGTCTCGCTCCACGCTGGGAACGAACAGAACCACGAGGACCCTCTTTCGTCCTCCGACGAGGGCTCCGGCCGCTCTCACCCTGGCGCGCTTCTTCCTCACCTACGATCAATATAGATCGTTCGTGATGGCCGCGCCAGCGGGGGCGACCAGCAGGGCGCGCTTCGAGCGGGCGTACGGCCGTAAGTCGGAATGCAGAAAAAACAAGCACCTTCTCCGCCGCCTGGCGAAGAAGGTGCTTGTTGGTTGCCCGGGGTAATGATAACTCCCGCGGCAGGACTCGAACCTGCGACCCGGTGGTTAACAGCCACCTGCTCTACCGACTGAGCTACGCGGGAACGCTACGCCACCCATAAGCTACCCGGCAGGCGGCGAGGGGGTCAAGCAAAGCAGTGCGCGCGCGCATTTCCCCAGGTGAGGCGACGGCTCCGTCGCGAGACTGGACTCGGATCGCGCTGTGGCTCGTTGCCGCGACGATGGGCTACAACGTCCTCGAGGCCGTGGTCGCCCTGTGGTCCGGGGCGCGAGCGGACAGCATCGCCCTGCTGGGCTTTGGACTGGACAGTATCATCGAGACGATGGCGGGCGCCGTGTTGCTGTGGCGTCTGACCGTCGAGCTTCGTGGCTCGGGCGAGGCGGCGATCCGGGAGACTGAGCGCCGAGTCCACCAGTTCGTCGGTGGCACGTTCCTGCTCCTGGCGATCTACGTCACGGCTCAGGCCGGTTGGACGCTTTGGCAGAGCGCCGCCCCGGCGGAGAGCGTGGTCGGCATGGTACTCGCGGCTGCATCCCTGGTTGTCATGCCTCTGGTTTCCTGGGGCAAGCTCCGAGCTGCACGCGAGCTCAGCAGCGCCGCACTTCGCGCCGAGGCCAAGGAAACCCTCGCTTGCGCCTACCTGTCGTTCACGCTCTTGCTGGGCCTCCTCGCCAACGCGACGCTGGGCTGGTGGTGGGCGGACCCCATCGCGGCCCTGCTCATGGTGCCGTGGCTGCTCCGGGAAGGGCAGGAAGGCCTGAGCGGCCGCGAGGACTGAGGGTCAGGCCGTTCAGGGGAAACACGCGCCGGACAGTGCCTTCGGGAGTTCGTGTGCTGCTCTGGCTGTTGCTCGCCTACCTTGCCTTCCCCTCGAGACGCGATTACTTCGTCCGCGAAACCAACTGCACCGCCGCCACGAGCCGCCACTGCTTGGACCCGTCCTGCTCGACGGGCTGGTGACGCGCGAGCAGGCCCTCCAGCGCGTGCAACAGTCGGCGCGCGTCCAGCCCCTGGGCCAGCACGCGATTCACCCGTGCGCTGAGTCCGACGGGTAGGGGACGGGCGAGCGCGGGCGCGAGCCGGTCGATCCTTTCACAGAGCGCCGGGTCCGGCTCACCTCGCAGCGCGTTCAGCTCGAGGTCCAATCGCCTGCGCGCGCGGGACTCGGCGCTGCGCGCATCGGGAGCCATCGCGGCGCCTGACGTGCCGATGCAGTCGCTGGCCCGCTGGATGTCGCGCTCGAGCCGCTCGTGATCCACCGGCGCCGGCGAGGCCTCGAGGGCGCGGGCGAACGTTTGCAGCGCGCGGGTGCGGTCGAGTCGAAGACCGTCGGCGTCACTCACGACCCAGCGATCGTCCACCCAGCGATCGTCCCCGTCCGCGTCCGCCGCGCCGCGGGGGGCGTCCGCGCGAAAGCACAGTGCGGTCAGCCCACCGAGCCCGTTGTCGGTGGCTGCTGCGACAATCGGCGTCTCGGAGCCGTCGGGCGGCCCGGAGGGCCGGCCACGCGCTGCTCGAGCCGCGTCCGCTGCAGCCTTGCGCCAGCGCAGCCGGATGCGCTCCTCGATCTCGAACGGCGTGGCTTCAGCCCGCTCGATCTCATCCAGGTAGCTCGCATCGCCGGCGGCCAGCGCGCTCAGGGCTGTGTCGAGCTCCCAGGGACGCTCGTCACCGAACACGACTCCGTCCGTGCCGACGGTCTCACCGATCGTGGCGAGCTTCGAGCGGATGCGGGCGAAGAGGCGGAGCATCGCGTCGAGCCCCACATCCGGGATAAAGTTGTACACGTGCACCAGCTCATGGCATGAGCCCAGCCGATCGATGCGGCCGATGCGCTGGATGAGTCGCACGGGATTCCAGGGCAGATCGTAGGACACGATGCGTCCCGCGTCCTGGAGGTTGAGCCCCTCGGACAGCACGTCGGTCGCGACGAGCACGTCGACGCGGTGAGCCGAGCCGGGCGGCCGAGCGCCGTTGGCCCGGGGCGCGAAACGCGCGATGACCTCCGCGCGTGAGGCAGCGGCGGCGCCCAGGCGCGCGCACCCCCCGTCGACCAACGCCACCCGTGCCCGCCCGCACAGCGCCTGATGCAGGTAGCGAGCCGTGTCACGGAACTCCGTGAAAACGGCCACCTTCTCACCGGAGATGTCGTTGGTCAGGAGATCCGCCAAGCGAGCGAGCTTCGGGTCCATGCTCGCGTCGACGCTGCCGGTCAGCGTCTGCAGGCGTCCCAGCCGTCCCAGATCGCGCTCCAGAGCCTGGACGAGAGGCTCGAGCTCCAGACCGCGAGGCAGCGGCACCCCGATCACGTGCGGCATGAGCAGTTGGGCCGCATCGTCACCGCCCACGATCGCCCGGATCTCTGCGGCATCGGGAACCCGTCCCGCCACGACGCCATCACGCACGGCAGCGCTCAGCCGCAGTTGGCGGCCTATGCTCCTGGCGAACGCGATCACGCTCGACTCCAACCGCTTGAGGAGCGCAAGACGCATGATCTCGGCGGGTGCACCCGGTTTGGCGCCGACCGGCCGCCGCGCCGCGAGCGCGCGTCTGCGGGCCGAGCTGCCGGCCCGCGATCCACCCCTTCGCGCCGCGCGCGCGACGATCTCGAGCGCCGCGAACTCCAGCTCCTCGAGGAGTTTCAGTGCCTCGCGAGACCATCCCGGCCGATGCTCGTCCAGCGAATACCGGATCGGCACCGGTGGCGCGCGAGACGGGAAACGCAGGTCGGGGGATCCTGGGGCGGACCGCCGCTGGTAGTGATCGCGAATGAACGCGCGGCTGCGGCGTACGGTCAGCGCGGCCACGACGGGACGTAGCGATGCGCCCGTACGATGCGCGGCGTCCGTAGCCGCCTTCAGGCTCGGGACGCCGAGGTCGGCGAAATCCGCATCGCCTGCGAACGTGCGGATCAGCCAGTATAGATCCCAGGCGCTGTTGTTCACCGGCGTCGCGGTCAGCAGCGCGACTCGCGCGCCCGCGGTCAGGTCGGCCAAAGCCGCGTAGCGGCGTGTGCCGGGATTGCGGAAGTTGTGGGCTTCGTCCACCACGACCAGGTCGACCACCCCAATCATTTCGGCGCCGTGCGTGCCACGACTCAACCGCGCCTGCGACAGCCACGCGACCAGAGGCCGCGTGTAAGTGGCTGTCGCCTCGGCCAGCTCGAGGCGGCCGGACTGCCAGTGCCGTTCGCTCGCGGTCGTCCGCTTGCGACCGAGCCCGATGCGGCGGCCCACGCCGCACCGCTCCGCCAGCTCGAGCAGCGGCTTCGTCCACTGGGTGCGCAATGCGGCCGGCGAGACCACGACCGCACGCCCCCCTCGCCGTAGCACATGCTCGATTAGTCGCAACGCGATGAACGTCTTGCCCAGCCCGACGCTGTCGCAGATGAGGACGCCGCGCCGCCGAGACAGAATCTGCTCCGCGCGTTCCGCGGCGTCCGCCTGGTAAACGGTCAGCCCTGGCTCTTCTAACTCCCGTAGCCCCTGCGGCGCGCCCGGCCTCGCTAGCCCTCCCAACTTCCCGTCCTCGCCCTCGCTCGTGCCACCCGGAAGGTCGGGGCTCCCGTCCGTCGCCTCTCCCGTGTTCGTCCCTCTTCCGAAGGCCTGTTGCAGCGCCGCCATGGCCGCCTGAGCCGGGGCGGTCACGCTGCCGTACGGACGACGAGCCGTCTCCCGCACTGCTCGCGGCGAAGTGGCCGCGCGCTCCAGGATCTCCAGAATCGCCGGACTCACATCCCGTCCATCGGCCCAAAGCTCGGAGAAGCGCGCCGCGGCTCGCACGGCCGCACCGCCCTCGTGCAACGATGTAAGCCACACTGAGCCGGGCACGGACGGCTTCCCGAACGAGTGCAGTCCGACCAGAACGCGGCGGGGACCGCGTGCATCGTGGAAGACGGAGAAGTCCGGAGCCCAACCGAGGAGCGCGGCCGCCCGAACCTCTACGATGCCGGCGTCCAGTAGCGACAGCAGGAGCATGAGGTTCGCTCGCCGGTGAGGATCGGCCGCGACGGCCTGGGCGTCCGCCGCCAGCGACCCGGTGTCGACGCGACCCATGAGCAGCCGCAGCGTGCGCAGCTTGGCCAGCTCCGAGCGGCGCAGATCGATCGAGCTCAGATGGATGCTGCGCACCGCGACTTCCAGCAGATGGGAATTCGTGGTCAGATGGCCGTAGACGGCCCGGAAGCCCGGTATCGTCCGGTCATCGATCAGCTCCGGCAGCTTCACGTCGCCTCGGCTAGCCAACGGTCCCACTCCAGCAACGCTCCCGTCTGCGCCGGACTCAGGCCGTACAGATCAGCGGCCAGTTGATTGAGCCGTGTCTGGCCGGCGTCGTCCAGCCACGCATCCGCATGTGCGCGGCGACTCAGCTCCTCGATCTCGCGGCTCTCCGGTCTCTCCTTCCACTGCCGCGGTAACGGCAGCGCGGCCACCGTCCAGCCCAGGAACCGGAAACGAGCGTCCTTCGCCCGCTCGGCGATCGCCCGCAGATAGATGGCGACGGGTAGGGCATCGAGAAGCGCGGCCAGGAAGTATCCGGCCGCGTGGTCCGACGCTACGATGAAGTACACGGTGTTGAGCGGCACGAGTGCACGCTCGACACCGTCCGCACAGCGCACGGGATCGGGCGCGTAGACCGCGGCCGGACGCATCCCGAGATCCCGCCACATCACCTTGGGACCGACCACGGCGGGCGACACGCGGAACAACCCGCCGAGCGCTTGGCGTTGCGCACCATGGCGCGCCGTGAGCCTCTGGCGATGCCGCTCGAGGTAGGCTGCGGCCAGACGTGGCGCATCGTGAGCACGCCCCGCCCCCTCACGGTGGAGCCAGATCAGGTGCTCGTGTGCATCGAAGCGCCACGGATGGACGCCGGAGCCACGAACGGCCCGCCGCAACACCGCAGCTTCGACGTAGACTTCGGCTTCGCCGGCCTCGCTGCTCGCGCTGCTGCCCCTTTCGCCCTGGCCCGATGCCTCGCCCCTCGGCGCGCCGTGACTGCCGGGCGAAGCTCGGTCGCCCGCGCCACCGCTGGCTCGCACGATGCCACCGACCTTGCCTTCCGCGTTCCGCAGCAGGAAGACGTCGTTCGCCCCGGTGAACACGCCGCGATGGACCGCGAGCTGATCGCCCAGCGGCTCGCCTGCACGCTGCATCGTCCGGACGGCAGCGGCCACTTCGGTCGGAACGAGGAGCCACGGTGCGCCGCGACCCGCCGGCGAGGGCGCAGGGAGCAGCGCCTGCGGTGTCGAGAACTCGGCAGGGGACCCCGTGCGTCGTGTCAACCGAACCCGTACGCGATGCTCCGGAGGCGGCTCGACCTTCCGCAGCACCACCATGGTCGCGAAGGAGTCGGCCCGGAACATGGCGTGCTGGTCCAGAGCGTGGTCATCGATGGAAACGATGGTCGTTTGCCGCAGGAGCATCGCCCGAGCGCTGCCGCCGTAAAGCGATCGCAGCACCTTGGCGGGCAGGAGAATCGCGAGCGTGCCACCCGGGCGCAGCAGCTCTAACGAGCGCTCCAGGAAGGCCAGCGACAGGTCGGCCTGAGCGGCGTGAAGGCGATCCGCGCGAAGCAAGGCGTACCGCCGGCGCAGCGCCGAGCCCGAGCCCCGACTCCACCGGTGCGGTCGCACCCACGGAGGGTTCGTCACGATGATGTCGAACCCGCCCGCTGCGAACACTTCGCTGAAATGGAGCCGGAAGCTGAAGAACGGCAGCTCGCTCGCCTCCCGGCACTGGTGGCGGCGCTGCTCGACATCTGACAGGGCGGCGCGCGCGTGCTCGAGGCGAGCCAGGTCCGCGGCCCCCGCCGCCGGTTGCCCGAACAGGTCGCGACTGGCGGCCAGGGATTCCAGCTCCGTGACCTGACCGGCATAGTGTTCCTGAGCGGCGCCCAGCACGGCGAGGGCCAGTGTGCGCTCGGCCCGGAGTAGCGCCCGCTCGATCGCGTGCTTCTTCGACCCGGTCGCCGCGAAGTAGCGTGCGCGCATTCCGGCGATGGTCCGCAGCGCGCGGCTCGATCCCGCGTCCTGACGCGCAGACCCACGGGTAGCCATGGCGAACTCCAGCGGGTCCACGAGCGCATCGCCCTGGCGGATGCGGCGGTCGAGATTCGGGAGCGCCGCCGGATGGGCTCCGTTGTCGCGGCTGTCCGGTCCAAGCAACGCCAGCCACAGTCGCAGCATGCACAGAAGCACGGCATCGGGCTTGAGATCGACGCCGTACAACGAGTCGCGCACGCTCTCCGCGAGACCGACCGTATCGCCACATGCCGTGCGCGCCGCGATCAGGGCCTCGAGTGTGCCTAGCAGAAGCGCGCCGGAGCCGCTAGCCGGGTCGAGAATGCGCACGGACCCGAGCGCTGCCGCGACGCGCGTGCGTTCGGCCGGGGATCTGAGCTTGCCGGCGAGGATGCGGTCGAGCGCGACCGCACTCCCCTCAGCTGCGTCACTCGACCCCGCGGCATCGGTCGCCGGTTCCGCACCCGGCGTGGCAGCGGCGCTCAGGTAGCTTTCGAGCGCCGCGCGGACCAGAGCCCTGACCGCGCCGCGTGGCGTGTAGAACGTACCGCTGCGACGGCGCTCTCGCGGGTCCATGAGACCCTCGAACACGCGGCCGAGCATCTCGGGATCGATGCTGGTTCCGCCGGCGCCGTCATCGCCCTCGCTGGCCCTTTCGACGGGCGTGAACCGGTAACGCGCGAAGAGGCCGTCGAAGAGCGCGACGACCGTAGCGTCCGGAAGGTCGGCCTTCGGATTACGGCGCTCGACCGGGCGTCGCTCGAACAGCCCACCGTTCAGAAAAGGCAGTCGCCCCAAGGCCTGCACGCCGGCCGTGCGGAACGCAGTCGGCGTGTTGATCGCGCGAAAGAAGAGCGGCTCGAGACGCTGCCGCAAGAATGATCCGGTCCGCGGCGCCCCGAGCCAGTGCTCGAGCAGGTGCTCGAAATACCGGGTGTCGCCGTTCAGCCAGCCCCGCGCCTCCACGAAGTGCAGGAAAAGGAGCCGGCACAGAAGCAGAAGGGAAAGCTCGTCGCGGTCGGCGGCGCTCGGATCCTCAGGCGCGACCAGGCCGCTCCACCCGCGAGCGACCGCGGCGCGAACCGCGCGAAACTCGCCGAAGAATCGGTCCGTGACCCGGCCCCGAGCTAGCGCTCGTGCGTGCCGCAGCGCCAGGGCCGTCGCGCCGTCGCCCGGGCGCGCGACCATCTCGGCGAGCGTCTCCAGCGCTGCGGCGTCCGGCGATGGGCGACGGACCTCCAGACGCCGAATCTCGCCGTCCACGCCCGGCGAGAGAAACGTCAGCCAGCGCAGCTCGGCATCGTGCAGGAGGAAGAGCCAGCGCCGCCCTGGTGTGGCCGCGACGAGCGCGCGGATGTCGCGCGCTACGTCGGCCGTGGTGCGGTCCGGTCCCGTACCGACAACTGCGGCCAGACCACCATGCGACGCGGCAATGCGGCAGCTCGCCAGCGAATCGGGTGTGGATACGGGCAGCGTCGGCCAGGGCTGCGGGCGGGCCGCTAGCCCGAGCGCCTCGAGAAGACGCGCGAGTCCTTGCGCGTCCCGAGCCCCGGTAACGAGGGCGCGATCGAATGCCTCCATGGCGCGAAAAACGCAGCCATGGATGGGGCGAGGGAATGGACGGTGGGGACTACTCTGTTAACTACGGGTGCCCGTTGGCCTCATCGCCGTTCAGGGAGGACCAAAGGCGGGGGAAAGCGCGGAGGTATCGTTCGATCTGGGCGCGAGCGGGCGCTTCGTCCGGGACGCCCTGAGCCAGCTCGCGCGCCATCGCGAAGTCGCGCTCGAGCGTTTCTCGCGTGGTATCGAAGTAGAGACGCTTGACCTCGCGGACAATGCGGTCCGTATCCATG
>JACQVC010000033.1 GCA_016209995.1 Gemmatimonadota bacterium | reverse complement strand
GACGGGGCGTTGGTCTCACGCGTCCTGCAGATTCCGCGGTGAGCCGGACTCACCTGCGCGTATTGGCGGCGCTGCTTACGGAGCGGAGGGCAACGCCGCCGGCGTTATGACGACCCCGCCCGATCGCTACGTTCACCCGCTCAGCGAGCGCTACGCGTCTCGGGAGATGCAGCGAGTATTCTCACCCGCCAACCGCTATGGCCTCTGGCGGCGCCTGTGGCTGGCTCTGGCGGAAGGCGAGAAGGCGCTGGGCCTCGACATCTCGGAGGAAGCCCTCGCCCAGATGCGCGCGCGACTCGATGACATCGACCTGGACCGTGCCGCCGAATACGAGCATCGCTTTCGGCACGACGTCATGGCGCACGTGCACCTCTTCGGAGAGGCGGCGCCCGCCGCCCGCGGCATCATTCACCTCGGTGCCACCAGCGCTTTCGTCACGGATAACACGGACCTGATCCTCCATCGCGAGGCTCTGTCGCTGGTGCGGGAGCGGCTGCTGCGCTGCGTAGCGGCCCTGGCGCGCTTCGCGGCGACACACCGCTCGCTGCCCACGCTCGCCTACACGCATTTTCAGCCCGCGCAACCGACGACGGTCGGGAAACGGGCCACGCTCTGGATTCAGGATTTCCTTCTCGATCTGGAAGAAATCCGCTTTCGGCTGGATACGCTACGATTCCGTGGCGTACGCGGAGCGACGGGCACGCAGGCCTCTTTCCTCGAGCTGTTCGGCGGTGACGCTCAACGGGTAGACCGCCTCGACCGGGCTGTGGCTCAGCGCATGGGGTTCGCCGAGTGCTATCCCGTTTCCGGGCAGACGTACACGCGCAAGGTGGACGCGGCGATGCTCGCCACGCTGGCGGGCGTGAGCGTGTCGGCCTCGAAATTCGCCTATGACGTGCGCCTGTTGCAGCATCTGGGGGAGATCGAGGAGCCGTTCGGGGAGGAGCAGATTGGTTCCTCGGCCATGGCCTACAAGAAGAACCCGATGCGGTCGGAGCGGATCTGCAGCCTCGCTCGCCATGTGGTCGCGCTCACGCAGGGTCAGGCCATGACCGCGGCCACGCAGTGGTTCGAGCGGACGCTCGACGACTCGGCCATCCGCCGCATCGAGATCCCGGATGCCTATCTCACGACCGACGCGGTTCTTTCCCTGGTGGAAAACGTCGCCGCCGGCTTCAACGTACACCCGGGCGTCATACGCCGGAACCTCGAGCTGCAGCTTCCCTTCCTCGCCACGGAAGCCATCCTGATGAAGGCGGCGGCCCGAGGCGGCGATCGCCAGGAGCTTCACGAGCGGATTCGGCGGCATTCGCTTGCGGCCCGGCAGCGCATGCAGGATCATGGCGAGGCGAGCGACCTGGTCGACCGCATCGCCGCGGACGCGCAGCTCGGCGTGGACCGGTCCGAGCTGGAGGCGTTGCTCGAGCCCTCGCGCTTCGTTGGGCGCGCGCCGGAGCAGGTGGATCGCTTTCTGGAGGAGCACGTGAAACCCGCACTCCGGGAGTGGAAGGGCGAGGTGCTGGGCGCCCTGGAACGAGTCGCGGACCCGGGAGTTTGAGAGCCCAAAGATGCGCTCATCTGTCCAGACGATTCCGGTGACCGATCTGCCGCTGCGCCTGCACCGGCGGGGAAAAGTTCGCGATGTATACGACCTCGGCGAGTGGCTCCTGATCGTGGCGAGCGATCGGATCAGCGCCTTCGACGTGGTGCTCGGCCAGCCCATTCCCCGTAAGGGCGAGGTGCTCACGCAGCTCACCGCGTGGTGGCTCTCGCAGCTCGAGGATCTCGTGGATCACCACCTGGTGACCGTGGACCCGGACCGGATCGTGGCGCTGGAGCCGCGGCTGGCTCCCACGCGCGAGATTTGGGGCCGCCGCTCGATGCTGGTTCGACGCGCCGAGCCGATCCTCATCGAGTGTGTCGTGCGGGGCTACATCTCGGGGTCGGCATGGAAGGAATACCGGGCTCAAGGCACGCTGGCCGGCGAACCCTTGGCGCCCGGTCTCCTGGAGAGCCAGCAGCTGATTCCTCCCGTCTTCTCTCCCGCCACGAAAGCGGAGGATGGGCACGACGAAAATATCGCGTTCACGGAAATGGCCCGCCGGATCGGCGCGGCGCAGGCGACGAGGCTCCGCGATCTCAGCCTGGCCATCTACACTCGCGGCAGCGAGATCGCCCGCCAGCGCGGGATCATCGTCGCGGACACGAAGTTCGAGTTCGGGGTCGCCGGACACAGGACGCTGCTGCTGATCGACGAAGTGCTGACGCCGGATTCGTCTCGCTTCTGGCCGGCCGACGGGTATCAGCCAGGGCGTCCGCAACCATCGTTCGACAAACAGCCGGTGCGTGACTATCTGGACGGGCTGACGGCGTGGGACAAGCGGCCGCCGCCGCCCGAGCTGCCACGCCAGGTCGTAGCGGCCACCTCAGCGCGCTATCTCGACATCTTCCGGCGACTGACCGGCGTGTCCCTCGATGACTTTCGCGCCCGCGAACCCAAGCCCCCCCGAACTGGCCGGTGATCTCCCTGGCGCGCGAGGGATACCCGTTCGTGTTGGGCGCCCTGTCCGTCGCCGCGATCCTGGCGATCGCGGGGGCGGTCCGGGGCGGCCCCCTGATCTGGGCCACCGCCGTCGTCGCGCTGCTTTGCAGCCTGGCGTTCGCCTTCTTCTTCCGCGATCCGAATCCGCCCGGGCCCCGCAATCCGCACCTCCTGCTGGCCCCGGCGTATGGCCGCGTCGTGCAGATCCGGGAGGTCGACGAACCGCTCGTCTTGCAGGGCCGGGCGATCCGCGTATCGATCTTCTTGAGTATCTTCAATGTGCATGTGCAACGCGCACCCATCGGGGGCCAGGTGGTCCACCGCTCTTACAAGCCAGGGAGCTTTTTCGTCGCGTGGCGCGACGCCGCGAGCGAATCGAACGAACAGGCGGCTCTCGGCATCGACACGGGCACGGATCGCGTGCTGGTTCGCCAGATTGCCGGAGTCATCGCCAGGCGTATACACACCTATCCGGAGCAGGGGGACACGGTCGAGCAAGGCCAGCGCATCGGACTCATCCGCTTCGGTTCGCGCGTCGACACCTTCCTGCCACCGGACTGGACCGTGAAAGTTCGGGTGGGCGAGTCGGTGAAAGCGGCGGTGAGCGTGCTGGCTGAAGACACCGGAATCGGAGCGAAGCGGAGGTCAGCGAAGGGGAGTGGGGGCGGGTGAGAGGAGAGGAGGAACAACGTGGTGTGGGAGCTAACCTGACGGGATCATGATCAGAAACCGTAGCGAAGCGAAGGTCAGCGAAGGGGACGGGAGCGAGGTGAGAGGGGGAGAGGAAAGGCGTGGTGTGGGAGCTAGCCGCCCGCGGTCTGAGCGCAGCAACCTCCAGCGAGGAATCATCATCCTCCCCAGCGCGTTCACGCTGGCCAGCCTATTCTTTGGCATCTGGTCGATCATCGCGGCGCTGCGAGGCGACCTGGCGTTCGCCGGCTGGTTCATCGTGACTGCCGCCGCGCTGGACATGCTGGATGGCCGCATCGCGCGCTTCACGCGCACGGGCTCGACATTCGGCGCCGAGCTCGACTCGATCGTCGACGGCATCAGCTTTGGCGTGGCGCCCGCGGTCATTATCTACCACCTGTACCTCGCGGACGCGAACTGGAGCTGGGTGGTCGCCTACCTGTACGTGGGTGGAACCGTATTGCGGCTGGCCCGCTTCAACGTGGAGCAGGGCGGCCACGCCAAGGTCCAATTCCATGGACTGCCCTCTCCCACGGCCGGCATGGTTCTGGCCACGTTCTATCCGTTCTCGCAGACGCCCTTCTTCGTTCAGCATCTCGCGCATCTTCCGTGGCCCATGATCATGACGGGATTCACGCTGTTCGTGGCCGCGCTCATGGTCAGCCATATTCCGTACCCGGTTTTCCCCAAGTTCGGCATTCGCTCGGGCCGCGAGCTTCTCAAGCTGGGCGCCTTCGGCGCGCTCCTCACCGTGGTGTTGATAGCTCCGTCCATCAGCGTCTTCCCGCTGCTGGTCGCGTACATTATCTGGCCGCTGCTGAAGGCCGTGTTCCTCGGGCTCCTCGAGCGGCTGCCGGAGCGCGATCCGCTGCTGGACGTGGAGGATGAGGGGTCCGAGCAAGTCGCGGGCGAAGCGAGAGCGATCGAGTACGAGAACATGCCGACGGCTCGGGCGCGCCAAGCCCCTGAGCGCGAGCCCTCACCCGATGCAAACTTACGTTTGCGCGGGGACCCCGAGCCGAGTGAAGGACCGTGAAGGAGGAAAAGTTCGTGAGCCAATTACGACTGGAGATCCGCGTGATGCCCCGAGCCGGGCTGCTCGACCCGGAAGGCAACGCCATCGCGCAGGCGCTCCACTCTCTAGGGTTCTCCGCCGTGGCGGACGTTCGCGTGGGACGACTGCTGATGCTCGAAGTCGACGCGAGGTCCGT
>JACQVC010000395.1 GCA_016209995.1 Gemmatimonadota bacterium | reverse complement strand
TACGAGGGCGGCACGCTCACCGCGCAGGAATTCCTCGACTTCCTCCGCGGACGACCGCCCGCGTTCCGTGGCCAGGTCGCGGCCGCCCCGGACGATCCCCTGCGGCAGCTCCTCAGGGACCTCACGCGCGCCAAGCTGCTCGTGAACGACGCCCGCGAACAAGGCATCGACGTCACGGAAGACGAGCGCAGCGCCATGACGGGCGACGCACGGGCGTTCATCGTGGCGGCCGCCGAAAGAATCGGGTTGCGACGAATCCAGCCCACAGACGGCGAGAGCCGCGACGCCGCCCTCGAACGCAAAGTCCTCGAGGCCGTAACCCAAGTGCTCCGCGGTGAACAGGAAGTCGTGCCCCTGGGCATCATCGCGTTCACGTTGCGGGATCGTTACGACAACGGCTTCTACGATTACAACATCAGTAGAATCCTGGATCTCGTCGGCGCAGCTCGGGGCGCACAGACGCCGCCTGCACAGACGCCCGACTCGCTGCTTCCGGCGCCGAACGCGCCCCCGGCGAACCCGTAGGCTCGGTCGGAGCGTGCGCTGCGCGTACGCGGCCGCGCCCGGGAACCGAGCGTGGCCCCCGGGATACTATCCGGTGCTCCAGCGCTATCATCGTGATGAGTCGGACAACAACATCAGCTCACGCGGACCGGGGTCCGCACGCAACGAAACGTTGCGTGCGGTAGGGAGACGCGGAGGACATGAGAAATCAGGAGCAAGACGGGAGTCGCGGAGAGATGCGAAATAATGTCGAAATCCGTTCTCTGCGGGCTCTCGGTATCCTCCGCGTTCTCCGCGTGAAACGGTTCGTTTGCTGGTCTTTTCCAGCCGTCTTCGCCCTCGCCTCGCCGCTCGCCGCCCAGGAGCGCGGGGCCGAGCCCGAGCTCGTCGATCGCGTCGTGGCCGTCGTGGGTGACAGCGTCATTCTGGCGACGGACGTCGAGGAAAACCTGCTCCGGCTGCGCGCCATGCAGCAGCGCGTGCCCGATGACCCCGAGCAGCTCCAGCAGCTCCGGCGCGAGATCGTCGAGAACCTGGTGAACGAGCAAGTCTTGCTGCAGGCCGCAGTCCGTGATTCCATCGAAGTTCCCGAGCGCGACATCGAGGACCGGCTCGAGCAGGATCTGGCGCAACGTACGCGCGACTATGGGAGCGAAGCCGCGCTGAATCAGGCGCTGGCCACGGAGGGGCTCACGCTCGCCTCCTATCGCGACATGCTGCGCAACGAGCTGCGCCGCTCCGCTCTCGTGCAACGCTATATCGAGACCGAACGTCGCAGGCGGACGCTACCCCTCGTCGACTCGGCCGAGGTCCGCGCGGCGTTCGAGGCGCAGCGCCAGCGCTTCGGTCAGCGACCAGCCACCATGACCTTCCAGCAGGTTGTCGTGCCGACGCAGCCGTCCGACACGTCCGTCGCGCGGGCTCGGGCCACCGCCCAGGAGGTGCTCGACCAGGTGCGCGCGGGCGAGGATTTCGCCGCCCTGGCTCGACGCTACTCCGAGGATCCCGGGAGCCGCGCGCAAGGGGGAGATCTCGGCTGGTTCCAGCGCGGCCGGATGGTCCCGGCGTTCGAAGAGGCCGCCTTCTCGCTTCGCCCCGGCGAGGTCAGCGGGGTGATCGAGACTCCGTTCGGCTTTCACATCCTGAAGCTGGACCGCGCCCAGGGAAGCGAGCGCCGCGCCAGACACATCCTCATCCGTCCATCAGTCGGCCCGGAGGACATCGCGAGAGGACAGGCAGTCGCGGAAGACGTTGTCCGTCGGGCACGTTCCGGAGAGTCGATCGATAGCCTCGTCGTTCAGTTCGGCGACGAAAACGAACCCGCGAGAATCGGACCCGTACCGCGCGACCAGTTTCCTGCCGCCTACGCCGAGGCGCTGGCCGGCGCCCAACCCGGTGACATCGTGGGCCCCATTCCTCTGACCGACCGCGATAGTCCCCGCTGGGCGATCGTGCGCGTGGAGGAGGTCAGGAGCCAGGGCGAGTATTCGTTCGAGGACGTGCGCGACCAGCTCCGCGAGCAGCTTCGCCAGCAGCGGTTCGTTGAGCAGCTCCTCGAGGAGCTACGCCGCCAGACGTACGTGGATGTTCGGCTCTGAGCGCGGACAGCGGGCAGGGTGTACGCGAGTCGCGATAACGCTGGGCGATCCGCGGGGCATTGGCCCCGAGGTCGTGCGCAAGGCGCTCGCGCGCCTGGCCGGCGAGCCGCTGGAAGTGATCCTGGTCGGTCCCGCCGGCGAGGAACCGCCCCCCTCGGCCTCCTACCGCGCCGTCACGTCGTGGGATGGCTCGGAGCGCTCCGCCGGCGAGGTAGCCGCCCGATCCCTCGAGTACGCCGTGAACCTCGCCCGCGCCGGAGAAGTAGACGCGATTGTGACCGCGCCGGTGCACAAGGGCGCCCTGCATGCGGCGGGCTGGAAGTATCCGGGTCAGACCGAGATGCTGCGCGATCTGCTTGGCGTCCCCGACGTGGCTATGCTCATGACCGCGGAGCAGACCCAGTTCGGCAGTCCCCTCCGGGTCGTGCTCGCGACCACACACCTTCCGCTTCGCGGTGTGCCCGCGGCCGTGACGCGCGAACGGCTCGAGAGCCAGGCTCGCATCGCGGACCAGGGCCTCAAACGCTACTGGAAGATCCCCGCTCCACGACTCGCCCTCTGCGCCCTCAACCCCCACGCCTCGGATGGCGGTCTGTTCGGCCACGAGGAGGCGGAGGTCCTGGAACCCGCTGTCAGCTCGCTGCGCGCGGCCGGCATCCAGATCACCGGACCGATCCCCGCCGACACCGTGTTCCACCGGGCGCTGCGACGCGAGTTCGATGTCGTGATCGCACCCTACCACGACGTGGGCATGGCTGCGTTCAAGACGGCCGCGTTCGGCTCTGGCGTGAATGTCACCCTCGGACTGCCGTTTCCGCGCACCTCGCCGGATCACGGCACCGCGCTCGACATCGCCGGACAGGATCGGGCCGATCCCTCGTCTATGATCGAAGCGATCCAGGTGGCACGACGGATGGCAGCCGCGGGCGCGGAACCGTAGCGAAGCGAAGGTCAGCGAAGGGGTAGGGAGAGGGGCGGGTGGAGGCGAGGAAGGGCGAGGTGTGGGAGCTAACGCTTTGACACGGCCTTGTCCCGGGGTTAACTTTTTATCAGGTAGCGCCTTGCGCATTTCCGTCGCGCCGGGCTGTAAGGACCCTGGTTACCCGCAGGGTGATCAAGCTTACCAACGTATCCAAGGAATACCCGCGCCGTGGATTGGCGCTGACGGACGTGAGCTTTCACGTCCGCAAGGGGGAGTTTGTCTTCCTGACCGGCCACAGCGGCGCTGGGAAGACGTCCACGCTGCGGCTGATCCACATGGCCGAGCGCCCGACCTCGGGAGAGGTCCGCGTCAGCGGCTTCTCCTCGGAGCGGACACGGGACAGCGAAATCTGGAAGCTGCGGCGTAAAGTGGGATTCGTGTTCCAGGACTTCCGCCTGCTGCCTCATCGCACGGCCTCCGAGAACGTCGCCTTTGCTCTCGAAGTCACGGGCGCGCCACGGCGCGAGGTTCGCATGCGAGTGCAGCGACTGCTGACCCAGGTTGGGCTCTCCGCCAAGGCGGAAGCGTATGTTCATGAGCTGTCGGGGGGCGAGCAGCAGCGCGTGGCCATAGCTCGCGCGCTCGCCACCGAGCCGTTGGTCCTGCTGGCGGACGAACCCACGGGGAACCTGGACGAGTTCGCCACGCGGGGGATCATCGATCTCTTCCGGGACATCAACCGTTTGGGCATGGTCGTGGTCACGGCCACGCATGACCTCGGGCTGGTCCGCTCGTATCCCGACGCTCGGGTCATGGAGATGAAGGAGGGGACCATCGTCTACGACTCGGCGCGACTCGAGTAGCGCTGGATTCACATGCCCTACGCGCTTCGTGAAGCTCTCGCGGCCTTCCGGCGAACGCCCGTGCTAACGGGTCTGTCTTCCGCCATGGTTGCCCTCGCGCTGTTCGTGACCGGATTGTTCGGGTTGGCGACCCACAATATTCGCCGCGCCATCGAGCAGGTCGAGCAACGGGTGGAGATCGTCGCCTACATCCGCGACGATGCCGGGCGGGCCGAGGTCGCCGTGGCGGAAGATGAGATCCGAGCGCTACCCGAGGTGCTCGAGGTCCGCTACTTCTCGAAGGATGACGCGCTGGAAGTCGCGCGACGCGAGCTCCCGGAGTTCCAGGAGATCCTCGCAGGGGTGGACGTCAACCCGCTGCCCGCTTCCATGGAGATCCAACTTCGACCCGGAAGTCGGACGCAGGAGAACGTGAGCGCGCTCGTCGCGCGCATGAGCGCTTATCCCTTCGTCGAGGAGGTCCGCTACGGGCGTGAGTGGCTGGACAAGGTTTTCCTGATGCGCCGGGTCGGTGCCGCCGCAGCCGGAGTACTGGGGAGCGGATTCGCGGTGGCCGGCGTGCTCATTGTCGGCACCGCGGTCCGGATTGCCATCTTCGCGCGGCGCGAAGAGATCCAGGTGATGCGTCTCGTGGGCGCGCGAGATAGCTTCATTCGCGGCCCGTTCCTCCTGGAGGGACTGCTCACCGGCCTCATGGGAAGCTTGGGTGCGGCAGCGCTGACCTACGTGACCTACGTGACGGTGCGCTATAGTCTCTTCAATGTAGCCTGGATTCCCGGAGCCTGGGTGGGGGGTGGCATTGCCGTCGGCGCGCTGCTAGGGGTGCTCGCAAGCCTGATCTCGGTGCGACGGTACCTGGAGGGAGCATGACGATGGTTCGCCGCGGCCGGATCCATTGCGTGTCGTCGCCTCGCCGGGGACGCGGTGCGGGCGCCAGCGTCGCATTCGGCGCCATCGCCGCCCTCGCGCTGCTCGTTACCCCGGTGCCCGCTCGGGCTCAGACCGAGCTGCAGCGGCAGATCGTGGAGAGCCAGCGCCGCCTCGCGGAAATCCAGGCGGAACGCGCCTCACTGCAGCGGGAGATGACCGAACTCCAGGGCCGAGTGCACGAGGTTTCCGCCGAACTGCGCAACCTCGAGCGGCAGCTCGGTGCGTCCCGCACGGTGGTCTCCGAGCTGAACTTCCAGCTCGACGCGACCATGAAACGAGTCGACGAGACGACCCTCGAGCTCAGCCAGACCAGAGATCGGCTGCGGCAGCGCCAGGAGCTGCTCGCGTTGCGCGTGCGCGACGTCTACAAGCGTGGTCCTCTCCACTCGGCTCGCGTGCTCCTGAGCGCCGAGTCGTTCAGCGACCTGCTCAACCGATACAAGTACCTGCGCCTGATCGCCGATTACGACCGGTCGCTCATCGAGAACATCTCGGAGTTGGCCTCCGCACTCACGGCCCAAGACGAGCGGCTGAAGCAACAGGCGCTGCAGCTGGAGCGGCTGCGCGCGACCAAGCTGACTGAGGTGACCAGGCTGCAGCGCCTGGAAACCCAGCGCCAGCGAGCCCTGCGAACCTATCAGACTCGCGAGCAACAGGCGCGTGGTCGGCTCGATCAGCTTGCCGAGAGCGAGCGTGAGCTGGGTACGCTGGTAGCCACGCTCGAGCGTCGCCGCCGCGAGTCGGAACGGCGGGCCGAGGTCGCGGGCGCGCGAGTCGAAGAGAGTACGCTGTCGACGAGCAATCTGGGCACGCTGGACTGGCCCGTGGACGGCCGCATCGTCTATCGCTTTGGGCGCGAGCGGCGTCCGAACGGCACCGTGCTGCGCTGGAACGGCCTTGGCATCGCCGCCCAGCCAGGCTCTCCCGTGCGCGCGGTACAGGCCGGAACGGTAGTGCTGGCGGGTCGCTTCGAGGGGTACGGACCCAGTGTGATTGTCAGCCACGGCGGTGGATTCTACACGCTGTACCTCTACCTCGAGGAGGTACGCGTGCGGGAGGGCGACCGTTTGGCGTCAGGAGATATCCTCGGCACCGTGGGTGGAGTGGACACACCCGAGGGGCCTCATATCGAGTTCCAGGTGCGAGCGCCCACGGGTGGCGGCTCGCCCGTCGCCCTCGATCCGCTCCAGTGGCT
>JACQVC010000346.1 GCA_016209995.1 Gemmatimonadota bacterium | reverse complement strand
TTGGCGTTTTGATCTCCTGAACCAAGGAAGCGCGCGATGATGCCCGATACGAAGTGGCTGCCACCCGACTCCTTGCTGCGAGAGTGCTTCGGTCTCTCACGCAAGGAAAACCAGGTTGCGCGATTCCTCGCCTGCGGCAGGTCGAACGCAGAGATTGCGGCCGCGCTCTTCATCAGCCCGCACACGGCACGTCATCACACCGAGAACATCCTGGGGAAGCTCGACATTCGCTCACGTGCACAGGTCGCTGCAGCGCTGCTCGAGACTCTGCAGGTCGCGGTCGGCTCGGGTGCGGCGGCGTAGTCCCTGGTGCCGGCGTCCGTCCCGCGTCAGAACGGTGCGACCTTGACGATGCCGAGAAGGCCGGCGGCGGATTCATTGCTCCGCGCACTTGCTGCCGAGTCGCGCACCGGTCGGACCGCCGATCACGAGACGTTCCTGCGCGCGCTGGACGCGGTCACCGTAGGGCTGCTCTTCTGGGATTTGTCACGCGGACCCATCCACGCGAATCGATGGCTCCGAGATACTCTGGGGAGCCGCGGTGACGGGGAGCGCGTCGGAAGGGAGCTGCAGGCGTTCGCGGAGAGGCTCGCGTGGCGTGTGCTGCGGCGGAAGCCACGTGGGGCCGACGTCGTGGAGCTCGCCGCACGCGAGCTGCGCAGCTCCGGCGTGCGCCACTGGATGCGAGGCAGCTACATCGGGCTGAACCTGCTGGGCTCTGGACCTTGTCTGTTGATCGCGATCAAGGCGCGTGCGGACACGCCGTTTCCTTCCCTGGCCGAGCTACGCGTGTGCTTTGGACTCTCCTCCCAGGAGAGCCGGGTTGCCCTGCTGCTCGCGCAGGGCAGCTCGAACGTCGAGGTCGCATCGGCGCTGTCGATCAGCCCCCACACGGCGCGCCGTCATACCGAACGCGTGCTGGCGAAGCTCGGTGTGCATTCGCGGGCGGAGGTCGCGGCGCGGGTGCTGGAGAGCGGACGCAGGAAACACACTGAAAAATAGGTCAAACTGCCCATGCGCCCGGTTCTCGGCCACAGCATTGTTTCCTGTGGTATCGCTCGGCTCGATAACCGAGAGCGAATGCCGCTCACCCCTCAGGCTGTCGTAAGCGTTCAGGAGGCAGGGTTATGCGCTGGGTCGCTGTCGCTCTGGCCGGCATTGTGATTTTCACTGCGACGTGCGACAGCCCCTCGGAGCTGCCGCTCCCCGAGGGCCCGAGCTTCGAGATCATGGACGGTGCGCGGAGTGGTAACCCGCACTTCTTCTTCCTCCCGCCGCTCGTTCGCGCTCCGCAGTTCAGCGGAAAATTCGATGGATCACCGAAGCCGACGGTCCAGATCTGCGCGTGGGAGGGAGCATGTGTGGCGGTCATCGCCACGTATACCATGGCCACCGGTCCAGGCTCCGAGACCGTGCGCGTCGTTCCCGAGGAGGAGCTCTACGTGGTGAACTGGCGCACGGGGCAGTTCGGCCTCGATCCGGCGAAGACCTATCGAATCCGTGTCCTGCTCGGCTCGATCGAGCTGGGTCGCGCGGACGTGGACGTCGTGCGCAGCGGCAACGAGCTGAAGAACGTCGACTCGCAGCGTTTTGTCGGGCTCGTGTCCGGCAGCACGCTGCCGATCAAGTTCCGCATCCAGGAGGGGACCGGTATCGCGTTCATCGGGCGCGAGGGAGGAACCGTCCGCAGCAGCGACGGCCGGGTGACGCTTTTGATTCCGCTGGGTGCTGTTCCGGAGGAAACCGCAATCGGTATCCAACCCCCGGCTGATGCGTTGCCGGACGATGCATTCTACCTCGCAGGAACGGCGTTCGATTTCCTCCCCGATGGGATGCGGTTTGCCCAGCCGGTCACGGTCACGATCGCCTACGCGCAGGCCAATGTCCCTGCGAATGTGCGCGAGAGCGAGCTGGCCATACACAAGCTCATCGACGGCGCCTGGTCGGAGGTCCCGGGCAGCGTTGTGGACGCCGAGACCAACACGATTGCTGCCTCGATCATGGGCTTCAGTGCGTATGGCGGCCGAGCCAAGCGGGTCGCCTCCGTCACCGTCTCGCCCTCTTCCGCAACAATCGAGGAGCGACAGACATTGCAGCTCACGGCAACGCCGCGCGACGCCAGCGGGAACGCGCTGAACAGGCCCGTGACATGGTCCAGCTCGGACCAGAATCTCGCGGCGGTAGACGGCATCGGTCTCGTGACCGCCGTCGCGCCAGGCGTGGTCACCATCACCGCGACATCCGAGGGCGTTTCCGCATCCGCGCAGATCACGATCGAGGCCTCCGTTGCAGCGGTGGAGGTCACGCCGTCGACCGCCACGCTGGAAGTGGGACAGACGCTGCAGCTGGCCGCCACCCCGCGCGCGGCGAGCGGACAAGCGCTGAATCGACCGGTCTCGTGGGGCGGCCAGGACGAGAGCATTGCCACCGTCAGCGCCGAGGGTCTGGTGACGGCCATTGCGCCAGGTACCACCTCGATTACGGCGGCTGCGGGAGGACAAACCGGCAGCGCGATCATCCGTGTGCTGAGAAAACTTTCGAACATCAGGCTGGCTCCAGAGGAGGCAGTCGTGCTCCCCGCCAATGACGTGGTGGATCTGACCGCGTTCGAGGTATTGGCGGATGGCAGCGGCGCTCCGATTACCGATCGGTACCTCACCTGGTCCAGTTCCGATCCGAGCGTCGCGACCATCGAGCAGCCGCCCTCCGGCGATGCCAGCGCGACCGTTGAGCGGGTGAATCTGAACGGCGGCTTCACCGTCATTACGGTGGCTGATCCTGTGAGCGGTAAGAGCAGTAGCGCGAAGGTGCTCCTCCAGCCTGTTGCCGCCGCCTCGGTTACGATCGACGGACCCAAGAGCGTCCTGTTGTACGAGTCGGCTACGCTCACAGCGACGGTGCGCGATTCAAGACAGCGCGTCATCACCGGTCGGCCGGTCACGTGGTCGTATTCGTCGACAGGCGGCCTGCTGATAAAGATCGATGGGACCTCCTTGACGGCGACGGCTGTCATGACTCCGGGCAGTCTAACGGTCCAGGCGTTCGTTCCAGAGGCTTCGGCGCCGGGTGGTATCTCCTCGTCGCCCTTGACGCTCACCGTTCAGCCCCAGCCGGTGAGCTCGATCCGATTCCAACAGTCCGACTTCACCCTCGAGGTGGATCAGTCGAGCGGTGTCGGGGTCGAACTTCTGGATGCGTTCGGCCGTCCGACCGGCGGGCCGAAGACGATGGAATGGTCTACGGTTCCGGGCGGCGTCATCGGCGTGTCGGGCGCCACCTACTGGTGTTGCGCTGCCCCCGCGCCTTCAATTTTCTCCACCAACGTGCGCGCGCTGCAGCTCGGCTCGACGACGTTGACCGCACACGTGGATGGCCTCGAGGCGAGCATCGCGATCACCGTCGTGGGTGACTTCTCCGCCATCAGCGCGGGATCGGAGTACACGTGCGGGGTGAGCGGCAACGCGACGAGTACCGTCTACTGCTGGGGCAACAACGTCTCCGGACAACTCGGCACTACGGGTGGAAATAGGCCTACACCCAGAGCGGTGTTGGGGAACTACTCGTTCCGCGTGATCACGACCAGCCATGGGGATTACAGGCATACATGTGGTCTGTTGCACGATGGAAAGGCGTACTGCTGGGGGGACAACCGCTGGGGTCAGCTGGGCGATGGCAACAACAACGCTTCCTACACGCCAGTACCCGTATCGGGCGGGTTGAGCTTCACCGCGATCTCGGCCGGCTATTACCACACGTGCGCGCTCACCACAGATGGCCAGGCGTACTGTTGGGGTCTCAACATCCACGGCCAGAGAGGTGATGGCAGCAACAACGCATCCTACTCGCCCGTCCTCGTCGCGGGTAACCTGCGCTTCTCCGCGATCGCGGCAGGGGCGGGCCACACCTGCGCCATCTCGACGCAGCCGAACCACGCCGCGTACTGCTGGGGCTTGAACACGTACGGCGCGCGGGGTGACGGGAGCGACAACACCAGCTTCACACCTGTACTCGTCGCCGGTGGCCGTGGCTACAAGGCCATCACAGCGGGCGAATACCACACGTGCGCCATTGGCGACGACGACCGCGCATACTGCTGGGGCTATGGTCCGGTGCTCGGAACCGGCGACAACAACTCCCGATTAGAGCCCGTACCCGTGGCCCTCGGAACGGTGACTGGGATTGCGGCGGGTAACTACTACAACTGCGCGCTTGACACTAGCGGCGGTGCCTGGTGCTGGGGCGGCAACGACTACGGTCGGCTCGGCGACGGCACGAACAACGGCTCGCTGGCCCCGGTGCGCGTGCGAGACCAGAGCGTGGCCTTCACCCACGTCAGTGCAGGCATCACTCACACCTGCGCCGTGGCCGTCAACGGCAAGGCGTACTGCTGGGGCAGCAACGATTCGGGGCAGATCGGAGACGGTGCTTCAGGCAACGTCTATTACTATCCGAAGCAGGTCATCAAGTACCCGTAAAAGCCGGGACGGCTCGATGTCCAGACACATCGGTTGCGCGCTCTTACTGCTCGCGCTCGGAATCAGCGCCTGTTCAGCCGCGGATCCAGTCGCGCCGGCCGCCGACGATCCTGCCGTCGCCTTCTCAGCGACGGCCGGGGACGACGACTCGTGCGACACAGAAGACTGCACAGGTCGGGAGCCCGGCCCGCCTTGCGAACTGCTGGAGAGGCTCGTCAGAGACGGAAAGATGCCGGTGGAAGCCTTCAACCGGGTTTGCAAGAGGCGCCACGACAGGTAGACGCCCTCGGCCCCGGGAGGCAACTACACTCCAACGCAGGCGCGCAAGTATCCCTAACCAGCGTAGCGAGGTCACCGTGTCTCGCTCCGGCAGGTCCTCTACCAACCGGCGCGGCCCACGCCCGACGGCCGTACGATCCTCGCCCTCTCGCCCCTCGAGTTCCTCGCCGCCCTCGCGCGCCTCATCCCGCCGCCCCGCGTCCACCGGCACCGCTACCACGGTGTCCTCGCGCCGAACGCGCGCCTGCGCGAGCACGTCGTCGCCATGGGCCGCGACCAGAGCAGCTCCGACGCGCTGCCCGGCCCGCGCGGGCAACCCGCAGACCCCGCTGACCCGCTCGCTGCGCCGCACCCGCTGCGGCAGGACGTCGCTCCTTCGGACCCCACCCGGGCCGCCGCTCGCTCCCGCTGGGCCCGTCTCCTGGCGCGCATCTACGAGGTCTTCCCCCTCCGCTGCCCCGACTGCGGCGCCGACATGCGCATCCTCGCCTTCCTTACCCAGGACCCACCCTCCGGCCCGCTCCTCCGCCACCTCGGCCTGCCGGATACGCCGCCGCCCCTCTCCCCCGCACGCGCTCCGCCCCAGCACCACCTCCAGCTCGATACCGAGCACGATCTCGATCTCGACCAGACGCCCGCGTACGACCTGACCGAACCCGAGCCCGTCCCGGACTTCGACTTCGATCAGAGCCACGGCGCCTG
>JACQVC010000364.1 GCA_016209995.1 Gemmatimonadota bacterium | reverse complement strand
GCGTTCAGACGTGGACCGTTCTTGTCGTAGGCCGCGATGCGATTCAGGTAGAGCTGCACGAGCCGCTCGTAGGTGAGCGCACCCGCCGCGACGGCAGCCTGGATATCGTTGACGTCGGCGGTGAGGAGGTCGAAGGTGCGAGTCTGCGCGGCGAGTGGAGTGCTCGAGGTGAGGACGAGGTACGCGGCCAGGACGGCCGCGAGGTTGGGGAGCCGGCAGCGGGGGCGGCTCGAGCGGGTACCGTTCGGGCGAAAGCGCTGGATCATCGTCTTGGGTCTGTTAGAGGAACTCTACCAGTTTCGCGCGTTTCAGATCGTTCCGCCAGCTTCGCCCATTATGGGCTGCTCGCTCAACGAGCACAGCGGGCCCGCGAAGGGTTGGGTGAGAGCGGGAGGGCTCGGGGTCGGTGAGGTCAAAGTCGGGCGTCTGGTCGAGGAGGAGGTCGGCCTGGGGCGGAGCGGGGATGGGTCAGAACCTGGGTCAGTTTCCGCAATGCGCTCCACGTGTTCGCGCTGCCGAGCAGCGGTCCAGCGGCTGTCAGTCTCCCCGATCATGACGCGGTCAGTACAGTGGTGGTAGGTGACTGACGTCCAGACCACTCCAGCACGCGCTCACCGAGCACCATGCCGAGTCGCACGCGTCCGCCGGCCTCGAACGTCGCCAGCTTGAAGGGCGTGTCGGGCGCGTCCGACACGTTCGCGGGGTTCGTCGCCGAGTTGCACGCCGCCAGCAGCAGCGTCGTGCCGATCAGGACAGAACGGACGCTGGGCTAAATGATTGCGACGCCGTATTTCATTCGCTGGTATCTCCGAAGGCAATGTTATAGCTCACCTCGCCGTGGGCGGTGAGGTCGAGTCCCTGAGTCTCGACTTCGTGGACCACGCGGAAGCCGACCAGGGCTTGGGTGATCTTGACAACGGTGAAGGTGATGCCGGCGCTCCAGATCACGGTGACGACAACGGCCGTCAACTGCACAAAGAGCTGTCCGGCCCAGGTGACGCCGCCGTCGTAACCCACGCCGCCCAGTTCCGCCGCCATCAGGATGGCGGTGAGCAAGCTTCCGGTCATGCCGCCTATGCCATGGACGGCGAACACGTCGAGCGCATCGTCGATGACGTAGCGCAGCTTCACCATCCGCACGGCGGAATAGCAGAAGAAGGCGCTGACGACGCCGATCACAAGCGCGCCCAACGGTCCCACATAGCCGGAGGCCGGCGTGATCGTGGCGAGCCCCGCAATGGTGCCGGTAACGGTGCCGACCAGAGTGGGTTTGCCGAGGCGGATCCATTCGATCCCCATCCAGGTCAAGGAGGCGATGGCGGCTGCCATGTGGGTGACCAGCATGGCCATGCCGGCATTGGCGCCCGAGGTGAGCGCCGAGCCTGCGTTGAATCCGAACCAGCCGACCCACAGCATGGCAGCGCCCACCATGACGATCCAGGGCGCGTGCGGTGGCTGCAGCTGTTGCGGGAAGCCGTCGCGCTTGCCGAGCCCGAGAGCGACGATCAGAGCCGAGACGCCGGCCGTCGTGTGCACCACGATGCCGCCGGCGAAATCCTTCACCCCCATATCGGCCAGCCAGCCACCACCCCACACCCAATGCGCCACCGGGGCGTAGATGACGATCGCCCACAGGCCGGAGAACACCAGCACCGCGCCGAACTTGATCCTCTCGACGTAGGCGCCGACGATCAGAGCCGGCGTGATGATGGCGAACGTCATCTGATACATGATGTAGACGGTGTCAGGGATCGTCGTGCCGGGATGCACGGCATCGCGCGCGACACCTAGGAGAAAGACCTGGCTGAGATCGCCGATCCAGGCTCCGTCGCCGACGAAGGCCAAGGAATAAGCGCCGGCATACCAGAGAACCGAAACCAGGCAGGCGATGGCCGTGCAATGCATCAGTACCGAAAGCACGTTCTTGGCCCGCACCAGCCCCGCATAGAAAAGTCCGAGTCCCGGCAAGGTCATGAAGAGAACGAGGACGGTTGACGTCAGCATCCACGCCGTGTCGGCCGCATTGATCATCAGTGTGCCCCCCGTCTGATCGGTGACTGTGCCAGCGCGCGGCTTTTTTCCGCCGTTCGGTTGGGCATTTTGCTGCTTTTTTCGGCTTTAGGCAAAGCCGCCGCAACACAGGTTCGAGGGGCACCTCGTGCGATGGGCAGACCGTCGCGTCGCTGCGCTGATTTGACAGGCTGCGCGCACCCGGGCATCATCGTGGATCCGCAAAACTGTTTCTTGGAGGCTTCTCGATGTGCGTCGATCGAGGGCGTTTCCCTGGTCTTGGAATCATAGTCCTCACCCTGCTCGCGACGGCTTGTGGGGCCGCGCCGCCGAGCACGCTCGGCGAGCTGGCCGCGCAGTCGCTCGCTCGGATCGAGGGCGAGCTCGCCGTGTCGGGTCTCAAGCAGCCAGTGGAGGTCATCCGCGACGAATGGGGCATCCCCCATATCTACGCGCAGAACGACGACGACCTGTTCTTCGCGCAAGGCTACGTGATGGCCCAGGACCGGCTCTGGCAGATGGAGATGTGGTGCCGGTGGCACGAGGGACGTCTGGCGGAGATCTTCGGGCCCGCAGCATTCGACTTCGACGTGCGGACCCGCCTGCTGATGTTCCGAGGTCCCTGGGACGCAGCCGAGTGGACGAGCTATCACCCCGACGCCGAGCGTCTCTTTACCGCGTACGCGAACGGTGTGAACGCCTTCATCGAGCAGAACGCGGACAACTTGCCCGTCGAGTTCAAGCTCACCGGCCTCACGCCCGACCCGTGGACGGCCCAAACGATCGTGCTGCGCTGGGCCCAGCTGGGCCTGGCGAGCGTGCGGGGCCACGCGCTCGAGGAAATCCAGCTCGCGCAGAACGTCGCGCGGCTCGGCGTCGCGGAAGCCAACCGCCGCACCGCGCCCGATCCCTGGGATGACCTCGAGATACCGGAGGGACTCGACGTCAGCATCCTGCCCGCGGACATCCTGGACGTGATGCGGGCCGGCGACGGAGATCCGTTCGAGCCCGGCGTGCTACCCCCCCTCGAGATCGTCGAGGCCTACCGGAGCCTGGTCCAGGGTGTGCGGGTGGCGCAGGTCGCGCCCGAGTTCCAGGACCCGGAGGGCAGCAACAACTGGGTGGTCAGCGGTCGACTGTCTACGACCGGGATCCCGATCCTCGCCAACGATCCCCACCGCCGCATCGAGATGCCCGCGCTCCGCTACTTCGTGCACCTCGTGGCTCCGGGCTGGAACGTGATCGGTGGAGGCGAGCCGCCCTTCCTTGGCGTGGAGGCCGGGAACAACGAACGCATGGCGTGGGGCTTCACCTTCGCCGGCACCGACATGGTCGACGTGTTCGTCGAGGAGACCCATCCTGCGGACCGCAATCAGACGCTCTACAACGGCGCGTGGGAGCCGCTGCGTAGCGTGCGTGAGGAGATCGAGGTCAAGGGAGAGGCGCCGCGCACCGTCGAGATGAAGTTCAGCCGGCACGGCCCCGTCTTCTACGAGGATACGATCCACCATCGCGCGTACGCGGTGAAGTCGGTGAACCAGGAGCCGGGCACCGCTCCCTATCTCGGCAGCTTCAAGCTGGCCCAGGCACCGAGTTGCAGCGACTTCTTCGAGCGCGCGATGTTCTGGAAGGTACCCACGCACAACCTGATCTGCGGGGACGTCGACGGTAATATCGCGCTACAGGTGACGGGGCTCACGCCTGACCGTGACGGCTGGAACGGACGGCTGCCCGTCCCCGGCACCGGGAAGTACGAATGGCGTGGATTCCGCGCTGACCTCCCGCGCGAGTTCAACCCGGCCCGCGGCTACATCGTCACCGCCAACGACAACACGCACCCGGCCGATTACACCGGCCGGCCGGTGTTCTATCACTCCACGCGGGGGGTGGACATCGCGCGCAGCACGCGTCTCCACCAACTGCTCGGCACGGGCAGCAAGTTCTCGGTCCAGGACCACCAGCGGTTCCAGCAGGACGCCTACTCACTCCAGGCAGAGCGCGATCACCCCCTGTTCCACGGGTGGACATCCCAGGATGTGGATGTCGAGCGAGCGCGCGCCCTGATCGAGCGGTGGGACCTCGTGCTGACGAAGGAGAGCGTTCCCGGCGCCATCTACGTCCGCTGGACGACCGTCGCTGAGTCCGCCGCGCTCGACCCGGCCACCCCCGCGACCCGACGGCAAGCGCTGGTCGAGGACGGCTTCCGCCGGGCCCTGGAACAGGCGAGGCAAGCTTGGGGCGCGGACTGGAGCCAATGGCGCTACGGCAGGATCAACCAGAGCGAGCTGCCACACCAGTTCGTGCGCGCATTCGATCTTCAGCCGGTCGAGCGACCGGGTGGGTTCAATACGGTCAACGCCACCGGCGCCAACTTCCGCAGGATCATCGATCTGTCCAACCTGGACAACTCGGTCGCGTCCAACGCCCCTGGCCAGTCCGCGCAGCCTGGGAGCCCGTTCTACGGCAACCTGCGCGAGTATCTCGGCAGCGGAGAGTACTTCCCCATGGCGTTTACGCGCGGCGCGGTCGATGAG
>JACQVC010000363.1 GCA_016209995.1 Gemmatimonadota bacterium | reverse complement strand
GTGCTCAGCACCATGACCGAGGCAAGTCCGATGCGCTTCATGAGCTGTCTCCTCCTTTCGTCATCACATCATCCAGCCGCGGGCGAGGGTCGCCAGGCCCAGGAACGTACCGAAACCCACCACGTCGGTCACGGTGGTGAGCACGATTCCGGCCGACTGGGCGGGATCGAAACCCATCGCCCTGAGTCCCATGGGAATAGCCGCGCCCGCGATGCCTGCGGCGAACATGGTCCCGATCATCGCGATGCCGATCACGAGCGCGAGACTCGGGTCGTCCTGGCTGACGAAGACGACCAGGGTGACGGTCACCGCGACGGCCAGCCCGTTGAGCAGCCCGAGGGCGCCCTCGCGCAGGATGACCCGCCGCGCGTCGCGCACCGTGACTTCCCGCAGCGCGAGACCTCGCAGCACGACCGCCAGCGCCTGACTGCCGGTGTTCCCGCCTTGCCCCGCCACGACCGGCATGAGCACAGCGAGCGCGGTGATCTCCGCGATGGTGGACTCGAAGATCGCGACGACGGCGGCGGCGAGGAAAGCGGTGAGCAGGTTTACCTGCAGCCAGGGCAGTCGCTTGCTCATCGACCAATGGATCGGCCAGAGCGCCTGCTCGTCTTCGCCGGCGCCGAACATCTTCTGGATGTCCGCGTAGCTCTCCTGCTCCATCGAGGTGAGCAGGTCCTGCGTCTTCGCCGCGCCGAGCAGTCGGCCATCCTGGTCCACGACCGGGATCGCGACCAGCCGTTTCTCCCTGAGTTTGTCGATCACGTCGCGGACCGGGAGGTCCACAGGTACCGTGAAGACGTTGCGTATCATCACCTGCTCGACCGGCGTATTGGGGTCCTGCAGAACCAGCTCGCGCATCATCAGGACACCCACGAGCCGGTTCGTCTGGTCGACCACATACACGTAGTCCACGGGGAAGCGGCGGGCCGCCAGCTCGCGCAGCCGGCGGATCACATCGCGAACGCGCAGGTCGTTGGTCACCGCCGCGACGCGCGGGTTCATGACGCCGCCCGCGGTCTCGGGATCGAAGGAGAGGAGCGAGCGGTAGGAGTGCGCCATCTCGAGGCCGGCGAGCAGCTTCTCGCGTCGTTCCTCGTCCAGGTGGAAGAGGATGTCGGCCGCGCGCTCGGGAGCCATGATCCGCAGCGTTTCGCGCGCCTCATCGTCGCCCAGGCCCTCGCAGACGGCGGCGGCGAAGTGCGGGTCGAGCGCCTCGACGACGTGCGCTCTCTGCTCGCCCGCAACCCGGCTCAGGATGCGCCCGACCTCCTCGGTACCGAACCGTTCCAGAACGCGGGCCGCGTCCGTCGGATGGTGCTCGAGATAGCTCTGAGCGAGTGCGTGCGAAGGCTGTGAGCGCGGCATAGCGGCTTACTCCGGGATCGTCGCGATAGCTCTCAGAAGGGGACAAGATGACAGCCTGCGGCAGCGCCCGCATTCGAGCTGCCGCAGGCTGGCGAAACGTGATGGCCCCGTATGAGTCCGGCGCCGTCCGGTGTACTCGTCAATACCCCGCGGCTGCCGCGTCGCCGCCCCGCGGATCCGGCACGGCGATCAGCCATCCGGTACCTGGCTCGATGAAGATGGAGTGGGCGGTGCCCTGCGAGCCGCGGACGCGCACGCTGTGGCCCATGGCGTTGAGCGCGGCTACCAGCGCCTCGTCCTCGAAGCCTTCCTCGAGGTCGATGCGGTTCGGCAGCCACTGGTGATGCATGCGCGGCGCGGTGATGGCGTCCACGGGGCTCATCCCGAAATCCACCAGGTTCAGGAAGACCTGTAGCACCGTGTTGATAATAGTGCGGCCGCCGGGCGAGCCGATCACGGCGACCAGCTGGCCGTCGCGCGTCACGATGCTCGGGCTCATGCTCGAGAGCATGCGTTGCTCCGGCCGCGCCAGGTTCGGTTCCGTGCCGATGAGCCCGGTCGTGTCCGTGATCCCGGGCCCGGCGTTGAAGTCGCCCATCTGGTTGTTGAGCAGGAAGCCGGCGCCCGGCACCGTGATCTTCGAGCCGTAGCCTTGCTCGAGGGTGTACGTCACGGACACGGCCAGACCGCTCGCGTCCACGACCGAGTAATGCGTGGTCTCCTCGGATTCGTCGACCAGCGCGTGCTCGGCGTCGGCCGGTGAAGACACGCCCGCATGCTGAGGATCGATCATGGATCTCAGCTCCGCGGCGTACTGCTCACTGGTCAGGTCCGCGATCGGCACGTCGACGAAATCGGCATCCGCGAGGTGGCGTGCGCGATCCCGGAAGGCGAGGCGCATGGTCTCGGCGAGGTGGTGGAGGTAAGGGGCGGTGTTGTGCCCCAGAGCCGCCAGGTCGAAGCCCTCGAGAACGTTCAGCATCTCGACCAGTGCCGTCCCGCCACTACTCGGCGGCGGCATGCTGATGATCTCGTAGCCGCGATACATGCCGCGCACGGTCTCGCGCTCGACGGCCTCGTAGCGCTCCAGGTCCTCGAGCGTGATCAGGCCGCCGCCCCGCTCCATTTCCTCGACCAGGAGGCGGGCGGTCTCGCCTCGGTAAAAGCCGTCCTGGCCCTGCTGCATGATGCGCTCGAGCGTCCGGGCCAGGTCCGGCTGTCGCCAGACCTCACCCCCATCGTACGGCGTGCCGTTCTTCGAGAAGGCGGCCAGGCTGGCTGGATACCGCTCCAGGTTGTCGAGGACGCCGGACATCGACCGGGCCAGCTCGGGCATCACCTTGAAGCCATCGCGCGCCAGCTCGACGGCCGGCTCGACCAGGCGCGCCCACTCCAGGCTGCCATAGCGCTCGTGCGCGAGCGCGAAGCCGGCCACCGTGCCGGGAACGCCGACCGAGATGTGGCTGCGGTGCCGTATGTCCGCGGAGAACTCGCCCTTCTCGTCGAGGAACATCTCGGGGTGCGAGGCCAACGGCGCCTTCTCGCGGAAGTCGATGGCGGTCGCGCGGCCATCGGGGAAGCGGATGACCATGAAGCCGCCGCCGCCGATGTTGCCGGCCGTAGGATGCGTGACCGCGAGCGCCAGCCCGACCGCGACCGCGGCATCGACGGCGTTGCCGCCATCGCGCAACACCTCGACCCCAGCCCGGCTCGAGATCTCGTTGGCGGAGGAGACCGCACCGTGCTCGACCCGCAGTGCGCCCTCTCCGGCATGGATGGTCTGCGGGGCCGCACGGCACGCGCCGACGAGCAGCGCGGTGACTAGAACGGTCGACCTCGCGATACGCACGGTCATTCCTGCAGCGCCACTGGCCATGGTGCGGATTCTCCTGTCTGGAAACTCCGGGACCCTTCGTCGTCATTCCGGCGAAAGCCGGAATCCAGTGCCCGCGGCACCGCAACAGACTGGATTCCCGCTTGCGCGGGAATGACGAGGTATCGGATCCGTCCGTTTTGTCAGCGAGTCAGCAGCGGCTCCGTGTCGAGCACTTGGGGTCCGTTTTCCGTGCAGACCGCGAAGCGCCCCGCATACATGGACACACCGGCATACTCACCGCGCTTGTTCACGATGTAGAAGTTCAGGCCGAAGTTGGGCCGGCCCCGCTCGTCGAGCAGCCGTCGCTCGATCGTGTTCGCCTGCACGCGGCGCAGCGCCTCCATGCCGGCGTCCTTCGGGCTCTTGCCTCGCCGCATCTCGTCGACGATCAGGAACGAGCACAGCCCGTACAGGTTCGCTTCGCCGCGGCCCGTCGAGCCCGCCGCGCCGACGTCGTTGTCCACATACAGGCCGGCGCCCAGGATCGGCGAGTCGCCTACGCGCCCGGGAATCTTCCAGGCCAGGCCGCTGGTCGTCGTCACGCCGCAGATGTCGCCGTTGGCGCTCACGCCGTCGCAATTGATGGTGCCATAGATGTGCTCGGGATCGAGGAGACCCTCCTCCACCATGTCGAGCGCTACGCGCCAGCCGGCCTCGGCGCGGGCGCGATACGCCTCGGGGTTCATGATCTCGTCGCTGAGCGCGTCGGAACGCATCGCCTGATCGTCACCACCGGTTCCGGGCCGCGAGCGCATCTCCGTGGTCGGGAAATGGGACGCATCGATGCGGCGCTTCCACTCCAGCCACGCCGCGCGGGAGCGCTCGGTGTTGAGGTCGTCCTCGATCGTGAAGCCCATGGCGCGGGCGAAGCGCTGCGCATCGTGCCCGACCAGCAGGTGATGGTCAGTATAGTCCGCAACCTTGCGGGCGACCAGCGAGGGTGTACGCACGCCCTCGAGGCAAGCGACGCAGCCCGCGCGCTTGAGGGGCCCGTGCATGCAGCAGGAGTCGAGCTGCACGACGCCCTCCGCGTTCGGCAGCCCGCCGAAGCCGACGCTCGAATCCTCGGGATCCAGCTCGACGATGTTGACGCCCGCGATGAGGGCGTCGAGGACGTCGCCGCCGTCGGTGATCAGCTTGAAGGCCTTCTCGACGC
>JACQVC010000345.1 GCA_016209995.1 Gemmatimonadota bacterium | reverse complement strand
CGCGCCCGACTGGGATCGGGCGGCTCCGCCCCCCTGGCGGGCCCAGCGGCCGTCTCCTCGTCGGGCAACGGCTGCAGGCGCCGCGCCGCGCGGACGCGATCGACGTAGCGCTGCGACAGGACGGCACGGAGCCAGGTCGCCAGACTGCTTCGACCGTGGAAGTAGCGGAACAGAGACTGGCGCTCGCCCTCGCGTTCCCGCAGACCGTAGAGCTCGGCGTACAGGGAGTCGGCCAGCTCGCGGGCGCCGCCGCTGGGATCGAGCGCGTCGGCGGCCCGGTACAGCGCCGGCCGCTGTTCGCGAACGAAGTGCTCCCACGCGGCCTCGCTTCCAGCCTCGCAGGCGCACCCGATGGCCAGATCTTCGAGGTGCAGCGACGCCAGGGCGCGTTCCAGTTCGCGGGCACCCGCACTTCTGCCGCCGAGCACATGGCCGGCACTGGCTTGGAGCGCGGCGGCGAAGTGCTCCACGGGCAACTGCCACCGCTCCGCCTTCGCCAGTCGGTATAACCGGGTAAGGAGAGCGCCGTCAATCCGTAGCGCGTGCATGCCCTCCGCGATGTGTCATGTCTTCCGCCGCAGCGACGGATCGTGCAGCGTGGTGTCCTGGCCGAGCGGTGGGGTATCGACCGCCTCTTCAAGCGAGAAGGCCTCGCGCCACTCCTCGGGCGGGCGAATCACACCGTTGGTACCCACCTGGTCGAGCCCCCAGTAGATCTCGAGCCGGTGGCCGTCGGGATCGCGGAACTCGACGGCAATCTGACAGCCGGCGCGGCGCCGGCCCTCGAAGTCGATCGTGACGTGGTGCGCCCGCAGGTGCTCGCGCGCGCGGAAGACCTCGTCGATCGTGCCCACCTCGAACGCCACGTGGTGCAGCTCGACATGCTGCGACTCGCCGCGAGCGCTCCCCACGAGCGCAACGCCGTGATGATCGGGGTTGCAGCGCATGAAGACCATCTTGCCGGCCATCATGCTGTCCGGATAGACATCCGACACCTTGAACCCCAGCACCTGCGTGTAGAACTCCACCGAGCGGCGCACGTCCCGGACCTGCAGCACGACGTGACCCAGCTTCCGGATGTCGAACGGCAACCCGGCTGGCGGGCGCATGTTCCGAAGCGAGGTCACCTCCTCGGAACCGAGCGCTTGGTGATCCACGATTCCTCTTGGCATGGCATGCTCCGTGTCGAATGACCTGGTCTTCCCGGCGCTGAAACGATTATCGCGTGTCTGGTGCGCCTGCTCCACATCTTTCCGCCGCCCTGCGGCCACCGACGACAGGGGGCGCGGCGGCCGCGCTGGCACGCCCTCAGGCCGCCTGCAGATAGGCGATGAGCGGGGCGAGCGTCAGCGGGCTGAGGATTGTGGTAGAGAACACGACGCTCGTGACGAACGCCGGCGCGACTTCGAACTCGAGCGCCAGCACGGTCGTCACCACCGCGGCCGGCATGGAGGCCTGGACGACGGCGGCCTGCCGGGCCGGTCCCTCGAGTCCGAGGACCCAGGTCAGGCTCAGCGCGACGATTGGCGCAACGACCAGGCAGAGCAGGCCGGCCACGGCGACCACACGCGGCCGCTCGGGCATCGTCGCCCGCTCGAGCTGCATCCCCAGCACCAGCATCATGACCGGGAGCGCCGCGTCGCTCAGCATGGTGACGGGCCGCATCAGCGGCAGCGGCACCGTCACGCCGCCCGCCAGGACGAGCACCGCTGCGGCGAAGCCGTAGGCGGCCGGCACGCGCGTGATACCGATCGCGGCCTGCCTGAAGCTGCGGTGGCCGCTCGCGGCGACGAGCACCCCGAGGGTGTACGCCAGCACGGCGCTCGTCACGAAATAGACGGTCGCGTGCGACAGCGCGTCACGGCCGAAGGCAAAGAGCACGACGGGCAGCCCGTAGTTGCCCCCGTTGGAGAACATCACGACGAGGAGCAGCCCGCTCACCATCGGACGATCGAGGCCGAGCAGGGCGGCCGCCCCCCGCCCGGCCAGCCCCATCGCCGTCATCGCGAGGACGCAGAAGAGTGCCATCTCGCCGAACTGACGTCCGTCGATCTGCGCGGTGACCAGCGTGGAGAATACCAGGCACGGCGCGAGCGCGTTGAACGCCACCTTCGACAGCATCTTGACACTCACGCCGAGGTACCGGGCCAGGAGGAACCCGACGCCCGCCACGAGGAACACCGGCAGGAGGTCGGTCGCGAAGATCGAGAGCAGGAGTCTCACGGGAAATCGCGGGGCGGCGTCGTATCCCTCACACCTCGAGCCCCACCGAACGCATCAACTCGAGGGCGTTGCTCTTCTGCACGACGCCGGGCCGCAGGCGGTAGTCGAAGCGCATCCGGCCGTCCTCGAGGAAGTCCTGGAAGTGCACGTTGGCGCCCCGCGGCGCGAGCGCCTCCGCGATGTGCGCCAGCGCCAGATCGTGGGTCGTCACCAGCCCGAGGGCGCCGCGCTCCACCAGGCCGCGCACGACAGCCTCGGCGCCAATCCGCCGGTCGTGGGAGTTGGTGCCGTGCAGGCACTCGTCGATCAGGAACAGCACCGGCAGCGCGCCGTCGGCCAGGGTCATGATGCGGCGGAGCCGCGTGATTTCCGCGTAGAACCGTGAGGTGCCTTCCCGGAGCGAATCCTGCAGCCTGATGGAGGCACAGACCGCCAGCGGCGAGAGACGCAGCCGGCGGGCCCGCACGGGTGCGCCCGCCTGTGCGAGCACGGCGTTGACGCCGACGGTTCTGAGCAGCGTGCTCTTGCCCGACATGTTCGAGCCGCTCACGACGAGCACCCGCAGGCCGGCGTCAAGCCGCACATCGTTCGGCACCGCGCGATCCTCGGGAATCAGCGGATGGGCGAGCTCCTCCGCCGCAAAGCACGGCGAGTCGTCGGTGAGGTCCGGGAACTGGTCGCGCGGGTGCTCGGCGGCATAGCCTGCCAGCGAGGAGACCGCTTCGATCTCGCCCACCGCGTTCAGCCAGCGGCGCAGGGCCGGCCCCGACGTGCGCCGCCATGTCTCGACGACGTACGCCAGGTGCAGGTCCCACAACAGGAGCGGGCTGGTGAGCCTGACCAGGACGTGGTCGCGCGAGTCGACCAGATCCCTGAGCCGCTTGAGCCGCGCGATCCGCCAGGAGGGCGGCCGCCCGTCGACGTCGAGCTGGACGCGGAGCGCTGCCAGCCGCGGCGCGGCGAACCGCTCCGTCTCGAGCCGCCGCAGCACGCCGGCAAGCAGCGCCAAATCGTGCGCCGCCTCGTCCACCTCGTGCAGCATCCGCTCGGTCTGGCGCCTGAAGCGCCAGAAGATCGCGATCAGGCCGATCGCGGCCGCCAGAAAGTACACGCGCAGTCCGGCCAGCACACTGACGTCGAGCTGGACGAGGCCTCCCCCGGCCATGGTGTAAGCGACAAAAGCGGCAATCGCGAGCGCCCCCGACGCCGACAGGCCCAGCGCCACGACGCGCGGCGGAAGCGACGCGGTCTCGGGCGGCCGCTCGCCCCAGGCCGCGAGCGCCTCGGCGTCGACGCCGACGCGGGCGTCCTCACCCACGACCGCGAGATCCTCGCGCAGATCCAGCCGCGGGACGAGCTCGTCGACCGCCTCCTGCCGCGCGCGCACGACCGCGGACGACGCCGGCGTCCGGAGCCAGGCGGCCAGCGTTTCTTCGCCGATGCGCGTCCGGGCGGCGCACAGCAGCTCGAAGAGCGATGCGTCGCCGAAGATGTCCAGGTCGCGGGTGTACAGGTGGTGCTCGTCGGCAAACCGCGTACCCGGCTCGCCGTGGCCCGCCCAGCGCCCATCGAGCCGCGTCAGGGCGCGCTCGTAGAAGGCGACGGCGCGTTCGTACCGTGTGCGTTCTCGCAGCGCGCGCTCCAGCGTCCCGCCAATCCCGACGAACACCGCCAGGGGTGCGAGCAGCCACCACGCGGAGAACCGTCCCTGCGCGAACACGGCCACAGCCGCCGCCAACATGGCAGCAAACGCCAGGATGCGGAGGTTGCCCAGCGTGACGTGCCGCCGTTCGCGCACGGCCAGCGCCTCACGCCGTGCCTGCAGCCGGCGGGTGTACACGTCGCGAGGACGATCGGCCAGCGCCTCAGGCAAGGGACTCGCGGAGGGTCACAGCCCGCTCAGCCCCTCGGTCAGCTCGATCGACGTGCCCCAGGGGTCTGTCAGCCGGGCCCGGCCGATGCCCAGCGCGTCCCGGCGATAGGGCTCGTCGAACCGCACGCCCCCGGCTGCGAGCCGTCGGCAGAACGCTTCGAGATTGGCGACCTCGAACCCGATGTGGTCGAGCATGCGCCCGCGCGTCGGCGCCCGCTCGCCGGGGTTCTCCGAAAAGTTCAGGTTGATGCCGGGCAAGTCCACCGCCTGGTAGTTCGAGCGCTTGCCCGGCGTCGCACCGAACAGTCGGCCGTACCAGGCCTTGGCCTCGAGCTCGGCGCCCTGAGGCAGGTACAGATGCACGTGGTGCGCCGCAATCGGCACCTCCAGCCGGCGATTGTGGCGCTCGGCGATCGGATCCACCAGCCCATCGTCGGTCTGGAAGCTCAGATTCTCGGCCGTGTTGTCGAAGAGCTCGATTCGCTCACCTTCCGGCGTGTGCACGGAGGCCACGCCGGGAAACCGCGGAAGCCGCTGCACCGTGAAGCCTTTGGCTTCGATCTCCGCCAGCGACAGCACGCGGAAAGCGACGTGGTTCACCACCGATCCGTCGCTCCCGCCCGACGACTCGCCCTCGCCGAGCAGCACGAGGACGCCGGGGAACTTCACCGCGTCGGTGTCGCCCACTTTGATGGGCGTGCCGCCGAGGGCGACCCAGAACCTTGCGTTCGCCTCGACGTCGCGCACACGGTAGTGCAGATGCCCCATGGCCACGCCAGTCCGGTTCGGGGCGGCGAGCTGCGCCCAGGACGCCGGCGGCGCGAGCAGAACGGCCAGGGTCAGCGCCGCGAGCCGGTGTGTCATGGCTGAGACTCAGTGCGTCAGCGCGTACATGAGGTAATTCACGCCGAGCTTGTACGCCTGGTTGGTGTCGTCGATCGGCCGGAACCCGGTTGACGACCACTCCCAGAACTGCGAGATGTCGGTATTGTAGTTCACGATCATCTGCATCCGGGCGGCCGGATCGTTGTCCTCGAAGAGCCCGCGAAAGACCGGCCGGCCGGCGTTGTACGCCTGCGGGATGATGTCGAAGGAATCGATCTCGAAGAAGGAATGGAAGATCGGATGCGACGGGTCGAGGTCGACGAAGCGTCCGTCGGGCAGGACGCGGCGCATGTTGGCCTCGAACCGCTCCCAGCCGCCCCCGCCGATGCCGCCGGCGATCTTGAAGTCGTCAACGACGACGAAGCCGCCCTTCCGGAGGTAGGCGCGGAGCGCGGCGGCCTCCGCATCGGTCATCTCCCACCACCCCACCTCGATGATGTACGCGATGGGGTACTTCATCAGCCCCGGATCGTCGAGCGCCAGCGTCTGCACCTCGTCCACGCGGTTCGAAACGGCGCTGACCTCGTGGAGGATCCGCATCAGGTTCCGCTCGGCCAGCGGATAGCCGTGCGACCAGGCGGGCTGCCCTCCATACCAGTAGCCCCCCGGCAACGTGGCGTAGTTGAGGCGCACGAAGGTGAACCGGCCGTCGTACGACACGTTGGCGTTCACCCGGAAGCCGCCGGGCAGGCGGCCGGCTCTCGGGCGCTGCGCCAGCACCGTCGCGGCGACGAGCAGGCCAATCGCCGCGCAGGCCAGCACGCGCCCAGGCGTTCGCGTCACCACGGCGATCTCAGTATAGACAAAGCTCTCAGCGGGCGCGTACATGGCGGACAACGGCCAGTCCCCGTGAAATCCTGGATTAGAATACCGACGTGACCGACACCTCCAAGGCGCAGGACAAGGTCGTCTACTGGCACCGCGACCTGCCGCCGCTCGACGCGGAAGTCGTGGGCGAGCACACGCTCGACGCCACGAGCCGTCGCGTTTCCGGATCCCTCTCCCACGGCAACGACCTCTGGGACGAGTGTTATCGGGACCTGATGGCCCAAACGCAGGATCGGCTCAGGCAGGAGGTGGCCCGCCTCGGCGGACATTACGCCCACGTGCTCGACGAATCCATTGACAGCCGCCACGACGACGCCAAGGGAGAATCCTGGCTGCACGGCCAGTTCAGTTACGTGCTGTACCGGCGGTCGGAAGGCTAATTCCATCGGCGCTCCGGGCCGCCGGTCCGGCGCCCCTCTCGAGCGATGCACATCGTCATGACCCCGGTCGGATCGAGCGGCGACGTCAATCCGTTCGTGACGATCGGGCGCGCCCTGAAGGCCCGCGGCCACACGGTGACGTTGATCGCGCCGGAGATCTTCGCGCCGGTCGCCGCAGGCGCCGGCCTCG
>JACQVC010000054.1 GCA_016209995.1 Gemmatimonadota bacterium | reverse complement strand
TGTGGGATGGCCGGCTCGTTCGGTTACGAGCGTGAGCACTACGACCTGTCCATGAAGATCGGCGAGCTGCGGCTCTTCCCGGCGGTGCGCTCGGCGCCCCCTGACGCGCTGGTGGCCGCCACTGGTACGTCCTGCCGGCAGCAGATCGTCCATGGCGCCGGCCGCCCGGCGCGCCACCCCGTCGAGATTCTCAGGCATGCGATGCCGGACTGACGGACGCACTCAGGGTCGCGTCGCCGCGCGGGCCAGCAGTGCCCGGACGCGTTCGACCACCCGCTCGACCGTGAGGCCCAGCTCGCGGTAGGCCACCTGCCAGGGCGCGGACCCGCCAAACCGGTCCAGCCCGATCACCTCGCCTTCGTCGCCTACGTATTCCCGCCACCCCAACGTCACACCGGCCTCGATCGCGACCTTCGGTACCTCTCGCGGCAGGACCTCAGCGCGGTAGTACTCCGGCTGCTCCCGGAAGAGCTCCCAGCACGGCATCGAGACGACGCGCGCCCGCACGCCCTGCGCGCGCAGCTGCTCCCGCCCCTCGAGAGCCAGGTGCACTTCCGATCCGGTTGCGATCAGGATTACGTCCGGCGGACCGCCCTCCGCCTCGACCAGAACATACGCTCCCAGTGGCACGCCATCGACGATCGGATAAGAAGCCGGATCCAGCACCGGAACATCCTGGCGCGTGAGCGCCAGCGCCACCGGCCCTTCCCGCGCGAGCGCCACCCGCCACGCCGCCGCCGTCTCATTGGCTTCGGCGGGACGCAGCAGCGTGAAGCCCGGGATCGCGCGCAAGCTCATCAGATGCTCGACGGGCTGATGGGTCGGTCCATCCTCGCCGAGCCCGATGCTGTCGTGCGTGAAGACGAAGATTACCCGCGCCCGCGAAAGCGCCGCCAGGCGAAGCGAGGGACGCATGTAGTCGGCGAAAACCAGAAATGTGCCCGTATAGGGCCGTAGGCCGCCGTGCAGCGCGATGCCGTTCGCCACCGCACCCATGGCGTGCTCACGCACCCCGAAGTGAAGGTTGCGGTCCCCGTAGGCGGCGGCGAGAAAATCACCGCTCGCATCGATCAGGGTCTTGTTCGAGCCCGCCAGGTCGGCGGACCCGCCGATCAGCTCCGGCACTCGCTCGGCCAGCGCGTTCAGGACCGCGCCCGAGGCGCTGCGCGTGGCCTTGGCCTTCCCTGGTGCGAAGACGGGAATCCCCTCGTCCCAACCCTCCGGCAAGCGCTGCTCCTGCGCCCGTTCCCACTCGGAAGCCAAATCCGGATGCGCGGACTGCCACCGCTCGAAGGTGCGGCGCCAACCCGCTTCCAGCGTGCTCCCGCGCTCGAGCGCCTTGCGACAGTGCGCCAGAGCCTCGTCGGGTACGTGAAACGGCTCGGCCGACGGCCAGCTGTAGAATGCCTTCGCACCCCGGATGTCCTCCTCGCCCAACGGCTCGCCGTGAGCCGCCGCCGTGTCCTGCTTCTTCGGTGCGCCGTACCCGATGTGGCTCCGCACTTTGATGAACGAGGGGCGAGTGCGCTCCTGGCGCGCGGCGTCCAGAGCGCCCGCCAACGCTTCCAGATCGTTCGCATCGTCCACGACCTGCACGTGCCAGCCGTACGCCTCGAAGCGCCGCAGCACGTCCTCGCTGAACGCCAGGGACGTCGAGCCCTCGATGGTGATCCGGTTGTCGTCGTAGATCCACACGAGATTCCCGAGCGCGAGATGACCGGCCAGCGACGCCGCCTCGTGCGAGACGCCCTCCATCATGTCACCGTCGCTGCACAGCGCGTACGTGCGGTGATCGACGATGGCGTGACCCGGCCGGTTGAAGCGCGCGGCCAGGTGCGCCTGCGCGATGGCCATCCCGACCGAGTTGCCACACCCCTGCCCCAGCGGCCCAGTGGTCACCTCGACCCCGGGCGTATGTCCGTATTCGGGGTGCCCCGGTGTCTTCGATCCCCACTGCCGGAACCGTTTGATCTCTTCGAGCGAAAGGTCGTAACCCGTCAGGTACAGAATGCTGTACAGCAGCATGGACGCGTGACCCGCTGACAGGATGAAGCGATCCCGATCGGGCCAGCTCGGGTTGGCGGGGTTGTGCTTGAGGTAACGCGTGAATAGGAGGTAGACCACGGGAGCGAGCGCCATCGGCGTGCCCGGATGGCCGGACTTCGCCTGCTGCACCGCGTCCATCGACAGCGTGCGGATCGTGTCGATACAGAGTTTGTCCAGTCTATCGATCATCCTGTCGCCCGCCCACGACCTCCTTCATGAGCTCCTCGTAATGCGACGTTGGCTCGCGACGGCGAGGCGCAAAGGTATTCCCCGCGCGGACGGCAGGAAAGTGGGAAATGTGCTATGTGGCCGGTGGCGCGAGTCACGCGGTTAGCCCAAGGACCCAGCCCACCAGGGCTCCGCCCAGGATCACGTAGACGGGACTAACGCGGCGCCACGTGGAGAGCAGCGTGCCCGTCAGGGCGATCAGGGCGGCCGGCCAGCTCGTCAGCGTCGCCCGGCCGAGTGTTAGGGCCACCGCGGCGATCAAGCCGACGGCGGACACGTTCACCGCATCCAGGAACACCGCCGCCAGCGCCGAGCGGCGCAACCGTGGCAGCACGGGCTTGAGGCCCGCCACGAAGACGAACGAGGGCAAGAACACGCCGCCTGTGGCGACGACCGCACCGGGCAGGCCAGCCAGTACGTAGCCGATAAACGTCGCGGTCGTGAGCACGGGGCCGGGTGTCACCTGGCCGACCGCCACGGCATCGAGGAGTTGCTGCTGGGTGAGCCATCCGCGACCCGTCACGAGCTCTCCCTCGATGAGCGAGACCAGAACGTAGCCGCTGCCGTACAGCACCGCCCCTACCTTCAGGAAGAAAAGGCCGAGGCTTCCGAGCGAGATGCCCGCCCCTGCTGCGGCACCGGCCACCGCGAGCTGAGTCGCGCCCAATCCGCCTACGGCGATGCCGACGACCCCTGCCCCGCCGCCGCCGGTGCCACCCTGTCCATCCCGCTGTTCGAACTCCGAGCCGCGGCCCCCGGCTAGCCAGGCGGCGCCCAGCACACCACCGCCAAGCAGCGCCAGGATTTCGTTCATCCCCGCAAGCGCGGCCGTCATGACGCCCAGTCCGACCACCCACAAGCGCGGGCCGCGGGCCGCGGCGGGAGTCAGCCTCCAGACTGCCCCGACGATCACCGCCACTACAGCCGGCTGGATCCCCTCCAGGAACGGAGATACCTCCGGCAGCGAACCATAGCGGACATACGCGGCGGCGAAACCCAACGTGATGAGCGCCGCAGGCAGGATGAAGGACATGCCGGCCACGATCAGTCCCATCCAACCGGCCCGAAGCAAGCCCACATGGATGGCCATCTCGGTCGAGTTGGGTCCGGGTATGAGGTTGGTTGCGCCGACGAGGTCGAGGAAGTGCTGGCGTGAGAGCCAGCGGCGTTTCGCCACCACTTCCGCCTCCATCATCGCGATGTGCGCCGCCGGCCCACCGAAGCCCACGGTTCCGAGCTTCAGAAACAGCGCCGCCAAAGCCCACAGATCCCGCGCGCGCGAGCGCTTTTCCTCCCCGGCGAATCCGTCGTCGCGCGTCTGCTTCACTGGCGCGTCAGAACGTTCGGCCACCTTGCGTCTCCCGCGTCCAGCCGCGTGTGGTCACCCCACTGCCTCCGGCGGTGTGACGCTCAGCACATAGATGTTGCAGACGCTCGTGGACCGCGCCGCCGTCTCGACCGGCATCAGGATGCGGCGGTAGGCGGCTCCCTCGAACTCATCGATGCGTAGCCAGTGGTCGGGCAGCGCGCCGCTGCAGAACACCTGCACGGCTACCGGTTCGGCCCATGGCGCCCAGACCATGCCGGGAGGCCCGCCCGTGTAACCCCACCCGGACGGATGACGCAGCCCCCTGACGGTGCCCGACTCCCACGTGCCCGGAATGTTTTCGATGACCCAATGGTTCCTCTCGCCCGGCGCGAGAGTGCCGTACACCGCAAGCCGAGTGGCAGGAGATTCCAGGTAGAGGTCAACGAGATCGGAGAGTGACAGGTCGGGGATGTCGTTCGTGTCAGTTAGCGAATTCTCGGCGGCATTGATCGCGGCGCAACGACCGGGTTTGAGCCCGAGATCGGCAACGTCGCCCGACATTCGTTGCCGCGCCGCTAGCAAGTGGGAGAGCGCCTCGCTCAGCGACGCGGTCCGAACGGACTCGGTTGCCGCGGACTGCCAGCCGACGGCGTTGAGAATGGTGATGGCTCTGAGGAAATCCGGGTCAGTCGCCGCGGTCGCGGGCCATTTCTCCTCGTTAGCTCCCCTACCCCTCTCCTCTCCACCACTCACCCCTCCCCTTCGCTGACCTTCGCTTCGCTTCGGTTCCTGCGGAGCACAGCCGGAGGATCTACTGATGGCTGCTAGCG
>JACQVC010000374.1 GCA_016209995.1 Gemmatimonadota bacterium | reverse complement strand
GAGTGAACCGGAGCGAAGCGAAGGTCAGCGGAGGGGAGGGGAGGAGGGGTGAGCGGAGGAGAGCAAGGGGGTGGTGTGGGAGCTAACCGCGGCGCTGATCGGACGGGAGGCTCAACCCGCTGGGCCGTCCTCTCCACGCCGCCGGAGCGGCGCTGGCCGGACGGGGCGCTCCATCACGGCGTGCGGGTCCTGCTCCTGCTCGTGGCCGCCGTCATCGTGACGGTGCTGTTTCCCCGTGAAGCCCGCCGCCAGAGCATTGGCCAGTTCACGCTGGGCATGGTTCCGGACGAAGCCATTCTCGCGGACTTCACGTTCGCGATTCCGAAGGCGGAGGACGAGCTGGAGCGCGATCGCCGAGAGGCAACCGCTCTGGTACCCCCGACCTTCCAGTATCGGCCGGAGGCCGCCGATTCGGTGCAGCAGCGGCTCCAGCGCTTTTTCGCGGAGCTCGAGGAGGCCGTGACCTCGAGTCCGCGGCCCCAGGAGGCCGCTCAGACCGTGTTGTCCGTGTACGGCATTCCGCTGTCCGGAGCGCAGCTCACCGCCCTTTCCGACATCGCTCGCCGGGGCCTGGTATCCCGAACGGCCCTGCAAGCGGCATCGCGCATGCTGCCCCTCGGCGTCGCGAACGCCACGGACGGGGACCGCATCACAACCGATCGCGTAGCGGTGCGGCAAGACGGCCAGGAGCGGCTCATACCGCGGGATTCCGTTTTCACGGTGCGCGACTTTCACCGGCAGGCGAGCGAGCTGCTGCCCAGGACGACTCCCCCCGATCTCGTCGAGTTCCAGCGCCTGGTGTTGATCCGCTTCTTCGAGCCGACGTACGTGCTCGACGCCGTGACCACCGAGGCGGACTGGCAGGCCGCTCGGGCTTCGGTACCGCCCACCAAGGGGTACGTCATGCGAGGCGAGGCGGTCGTCCAGGCCCATGAGCAGATCGGTGAAACCGAGCTGGAACGGCTGAATGCGTATTACCGCGAGCTCGAGATGCGCGGGCTGCAGCGCCAGGCCGGCCTCGACCCGGTCCGCGTCGCGGGCAGCGGTCTCCTGAACTTCCTCATCCTGGGCATTTTCGGGCTGCACGTGTTCTTCTTCCGGTCCGACATCTACGTGAACTTCCGCTGGGTGCTTCTCTTCACGCTGCTCACTCTGGCGTTCGCGGCCGCCGCGTCGCTGATCGCGCATCGGGAGTACCGGTTCGAGCTGATTCCGATCGGGTTCGTGACCCTGGCCGTGGCCATGCTCTGGGACGGCCGCATCGCGTTGATCCTCGCGCTGATGCTGAGCGTCCTGATCGGCGCTCAGACTACCTTCTTCGATTTCCCGGTGCTGGCCATCACGCTGGGGGGTGGCACGGCGGCCGCCCTGTCCGTGCGCGTCGTGCGACGGCGAGCCCAAACCTGGGTGTTCATCGCGGTGATTTCGGGGGCCTACGCTGCCGTGATCCTGGCGCTGGGCCCCATCACGGTGCGGCCCTTCGCGCAGCTACTGACCTCTTGCGTCTACGGCGCGGTCAGCGCAACGGCGAGCGCCATGCTCGCCATGGGATTCATGCCGGTGTTCGAGTGGTTCACGCGCATCACGACGGACCAGACCCTGCTCGAGTGGGCGGACCCCAACCGGCCGCTTCTCCGGCGCTTGGCGCTCGAGGCACCGGGCACGTACGCCCACACGATCAACGTGGCCAATTTGGCGGAAGCCGCCGCCACGGCGATCCAGGCCAACGGGCTCCTCGCTCGCGTGGGCACGTACTACCACGACATCGGCAAGGTGCTGCGCCCTCAGTACTTCGTGGAGAATCAGCCTTCCGGCCGCAATCCGCACGACAAGCTGAAGCCCACCACGTCTGCGGGCATCGTGCGCGAGCATGTGGTCGAAGGGCTGAAGCTGGCTCAGGAGGCCAGACTTCCCGACAGCATTCTCAGCTTCATCACCGAGCATCACGGTACGCAGGCCATCGGCTACTTCTACGAGAAAGCCCAGGAAGAGGGCGAGACGGACTTGCACCCGCAGGACTTCCATTACCCCGGACCGCGGCCGCGCTCGAAGGAGACGGCGATCGCCATGCTCGCGGACTCGGTCGAGTCGGCCGCGCGTGTCCTGCAGGACCCGACACCTGACCGCATCCGCGCGCTCGTCGACCGCATCGTGGATGACCGCATCGCATCGGGTCAGCTCGATGAGGCGCCGCTGACGCTGGCGGAGATCGCGACGATAAGGAACCTCTTCGTGAAAGTGATCGTCGGCATGCACCACCAGCGGCTCGATTATCCGGCGACTCAGGACGTCACGGAGAACCCCTCCACTCCTGCGGCCGCCCAGGCGGCGCTCTGACTGGCCTCGTGACCTCCCGCTATTCGGCGATTTGTTAGAACCCGTGATCAGAGTGTTCGTGAACGCGAAAGTGAGCGATCCGGTGCCCGAGGCGCTCATTCGGCGAGCCGTCGTCCGCCTGCTGCGGGCGGAACGACACAAGGATGCGGAAGTCTCCGTGACGCTGGTTGACGACCGGGAGATCTCTACGCTGAACCGCCGGTACTTGAAACGGCGCGGTGCGACGGACGTGATCGCCTTCGCCCTGCACGAATCGGGCGCGCCGGTATTGGGAGACGTGTATATCGGATATGCGCAGGCCCAGCGGCAGGCTGCGGAGCTGGGCGTGCCCTTGCCGGAGGAGCTCGTACGTCTTGCGCTCCACGGCGCTCTGCACGTTCTGGGTTACGATCACCCGCCGGGCGCGGCGCCCGGGGAGGCTGAGATGGAGCGCCGTCAGGAAGCGCTCGTGAGGGATGTGATGCGACTCGGAGGAATGCCATGACTGTACGCTGGGGGTCGCGACTTCGCCTATTCCGGCGGTACCTGCTGGAGGGGCTTGTGGTCGCGGCCCCGATCGGGGTGACCGTCGTCGTCTTGCGCTGGATCTTTATCCGCTTGGACAGCATTCTGGGCAACTTCCTGTCCCGCGCCATCGGTCTGACCATTCCCGGGCTGGGGCTCGCCGCGCTCATCGTCGTTCTGGTCGCCACGGGCTGGGCGGCTCACCGTGCGGTCGGTGCTCGTCTCGTCGCCACTTGGGATGAGCTGCTGGACCGGCTTCCCCTGGCGCGGAGTGTCTACCGCGCCACTCGGCAGGTGGTGCGCAGCATGGTGGGCCGGGAGCGCTATGCCTTCAACGAGGTCGTGCTGTTCGAATACCCGGGTCCCGGCCGGTGGTCGGTCGGCTTCGTGACGGGCCCGGCCCCGCGCGCCCTGAGGGATCGGCTCGGCGAGGACGCAGTGACGGTCTACATGCCTACGGCTCCTAACCCCATGTCCGGGTATTTGATCGTCTATCCGAGATCGGTGCTTATTACTTTGCCCGTATCCGTGGAGGAGGGGTTCACCTACGTGGTCTCCTGCGGTGCCGTGCCGATCGATCGTGCATCGGCCGTGCTCGCGGGTCTGCCGGCCGAGCCTGCCGCGGGAGTGCGGTGAGCCAGGGTACGCTCGTGGACGCAGGAGAAGTGCTGGAACGCCTCCGCGCGCTCATTGCCGCGGGCGACGGCGCCGGCCTGAGATCGCTCGTGGCCGGGCTCCACCCCAGCGACGTCGCGGATCTGATCGAGCCGCTGGACGTAGCGGAGCGCATCGCTTTCCTCAGCTCGCTTCCTATCGCGCTCGCCTCCGACGCGCTCGCCGAGGTCGAGGAAGAGGAGCACCCGGAGGAAATCCTCGCCGGACTCGCGCCGCGCAAGGGCGCGGAGCTGATCCACAACCTGCCGGCCGACGATGCCGTCGACCTGATTGCCGACCTCGAGCCGGAGGAGCGGGCCCGTCTGCTCGCTCAACTTCCTGTCGAGGAGGCCGGCCGGCTCCGCGGCCTGCTCGTCTACGGGGAGGAGACGGCCGGTGGCCTCATGACCACCGAGCTGGTGGCCGTCCTGCACACGCTCACGGCCAGGGAAGCGATCGAAGAGGTCCGCCGGCAGGGGCGCGAAATCGAACAGTTCTACAACGTGTTCGTGGTGGACAAGGAGCGGCGTATGTTGGGCACCGTTCCGCTGGATGATCTCATTCTGGCTGACCCCGACTCTCCCGTGTCGGAGGTCGTGGTGCCACCGACCGTGACGGTTCTGCCCAGCACGGACCAGGAGGAGGTCGGACGACTCATGGCTCACTACAACCTGGTGAGCATGGCGGTCGTGTCCGAGGACGGAAGACTCTTGGGCCGCATAACGTTCGATGACGTGATCGATGTGTTGGAGCAGGAGCAGACGGAAGATATTCTCAAGCTGGCGGGCCTCTACGCGGACGAAGTCGGCGGAGGGTGGGGCCGGGCGGTGCAGAATCGGCTGCCCTGGCTTCTCGTGAACCTGGGCACATCCCTGTTGGGGGCCTCGGTGGTCTACGTCTTCTCGCGCACCATCCAGGAG
>JACQVC010000357.1 GCA_016209995.1 Gemmatimonadota bacterium | reverse complement strand
GCTTGATCCCGTCCAGCTCACTCATGAACCAGTCGAGGATGCTGCGATCGGTGCGCCGGCGGGCCGCCCGGTCTTCCGGCGTGCCGCCGCTGCCGAACAGCCGCTCGAACGCCACGCGCGGATCGCGGATCATGGGAAGCGGCTCGGTGGGCGAGGCCCAGCTCACGGTGTCCGTATAGACGCAGGCGTAGCCGTAGGCGCAGCCGCCGGCTTGGTCCTGGTTCTCGATGCAGAGCTGCATCGAGGGGATCGGCGTGTCCTGGCCGAAGCGCTGAGCGTAGAGCTGATCCAGCGAGGTGCCGACGAAGACGTCGGAGCTCTCGGTCAGCTTCGCGTGCGCCTGGGTCAGGAACGTGGCCGTCGCGCGGAAATGGTCGCCGCCGATCTCGGGCGCCGAGAACGCCTCGGCCATGCGGATGTCCGAGTTGCTGACGATCGTCAGGTAATCCTTGTACGGCTCGAGCGGCTGGAGCGCGGTCGGCGACAGATCGAAGTCGCGGCCCACGGTCGCAGGCGCCCACAGGTTGCGCTGGGCGCCCCACTCGGAGCAGCCGGCCGCGCCGTGCACCATCTCGATGCCCACGAAACGCGTCCGGTCGATCTCGGCGGCGACACTACCCCAGGGACGTCCCGCGGGCACCATCGCATCCAGGAACGGCAACCCCATCATTGCGCCTGCGCCGCGCAGGAAGGTGCGCCGAGGTATGTGCTTGCCCGTGATGAATTGCATCGCCGTCTCCTCGCTGTTTTGTGTGTCTCGCCGTCGCAGGTTTGGACCGAGTCGCCGGGCCTAAGCCCGGCTGAGCGGCCGGGCCTAGCGCGCGTCGCCGGCGTCCGCCGCTACGGCTTCCGCCTTGGCCATGTGGAACGGGGTGCTCTTCGCAACACCTACAATGAATGCGGACAAACGATAATCGCTGCCCGCGGCATCTCGCACGATCTTACGGACCGCCGGCATATCGAAGTACTCGACGCGGCGGCCCAACGAATACGCCAGCATGTTCGCGGCGAAGTTCCGCATCAACGCATCGGGCTTGCGGAGCAGCGCCTCGCGCAAATCCTTGGGATTGGTTACCGGCGTGCCATCGTAGAGCTGGCCGCGCGTGTCCAGCGGCATGCCGTTCTCCTTGATCCGCCAGGCGCCCGTGACCTCGAAGTTGTCGAGCGCTAGCCCGATGGGATCCATGAACTGGTGACACGAGCTGCAGATCGGGTTGCGCCGGTGCAGCTCCATGCGCTCGCGCGTGGTGAGGAAGCGGCCGTCCTTAGAGCCCTCCGTCTGGTCAAGCGTCGGAACGTTCGGAGGAGGAGGAGGAGGAGGCGTGCCGAGCAGCACCTCCATGACCCATTTGCCACGCAGCACGGGCGACGTGCGGTCCGCGTGCGACGTGAGCGTGAGCACACTGGCATGCCCCAGCAGTCCTCGCCGGGTGTCGTCCGGGTAGGTCACGCGCTGGAAGTCGGAGCCGGCGACGCCGGAAATGCCGTAGTGCCGCGCCAGCCGATCGTTGATGAAGGTGTAGTCCGCGGTGAGCAATTCGAGCACCGGTCGGTCCTCGCGCACGAGGTGCGTGAAGAACAGCTCGGTCTCGCGCTCCATGGCGATGGCCAGGTTGCGGTCGTAGTAGGGGTAGCTCAGCGCATCCGGGTGTACCTTCTCGAGGTCCTGGAGGCGCAGCCACTGTCCGGCGAACCTGCTGGCCAGGGCATCCGAGCGCGAGTCGGCGAGCATGCGCCGTACCTGCTGCTCGAGCGTGCGCTCGTTCTGCAGCTTGCTGCGGCGGGCGAGGTCGATCAGCTCATCGTCCGGGGGGGTGCCCCAGAGGAAGAAGGACAGACGCGAAGCCAGGTCGAGGTCCGCGATGCGGTAAGCCTTGCCCGCGTCAGCGTTGGACGGCGCTTCCTCGATGCGGAAGATGAAGTGCGGGCTCGCCACTATCGCCTGGAGCGCCATGCGGATGCCGCTCTCGAAGCCCTGTTCCGCGCCCACGTCGTAGAACGCCATCAGGGCCGTCACGTCCTCGTCGCTCAGCGGACGGCGGTAGGCCTGCGCTGCCAGTCTACCGATGATCTCCCGCGCGCACGCCTGCTCCTCGGTCGGCGCAAGCGGCCGGCAGGAGAAGATCCTGCGGCGGCTGGGCGTTTCGGAGACGCCCGTCACGACGGACGGCCCGACGATCGCGAGGTCGCGCAGGTGCGGGAGCGTCGTGACGCCGTAGCCGTCGCCGATCTGGCTGTCGGCGAGCGTGTGATCGATGGGCGTGATGAGATCGTCGACCAAGCCCTCGAACTTCTTGATGAACGCCGCGGCCACGCGATGGGGACCCGCGCGCACATGGATGGGCTTCGTCTTGAGCCGCAGGCCGTCGGGGTCTTCCTCGGACATCCAGCGGTCGATGTCCAGGACCGCGACCCGCTCCCCGTCGAGGGACACCTCGAGCTGCTCCATATCGGCCGTCAGGCCGAAAAGGAAGCCCGTGGGCCCCGGGTGCAGCATAACTTCGAAGACGTACTCGCCGTCCGCCACGAAGTTGTGGATGGCGGAGACGCCGCCGCGCGTGCCGAGCGGCGCGCCCTCGGCGCGTACCATCTGCGATGCGGTCTTGGGTACGGCGTACGTGACCGACGTGGCCGTGGCGTGCGGATCACCGACCGCGAGCCGGCTGATGTGGTCGGCCGCGCGGAGGTAGCCCTCCAACGCCATCGCGGAGGGCATCTGCACGTCCGCAATGTTGTCGAAGTTCGCGCTCTTGGTATCGAGCGGCAGGTAGTCGCCGGCGCTCACCTCGAGCCCCAGCAGATCGCGGATGGCGCTCTCGTACTCCGGGCGATTGAGCCGCTGGAACGTGCGGTGACCGGGATTCGGATTCGACGCCCAGGCCCGGTCGACGCGCGTCTCGATTTCCTTGCGGAGCTGGAGCAGCGTGTCTCCGGCGGGACGCGGCATGCCGGGCGGCGGCATCATGCCGGCCGTCAGCTTGCGAATCACCTTCTCGGCGATCTCCGGCTTCTGCTCGGCCCTCGCTGGATCGAAGCCCTGCAGCGTGAGCTGCCCCGTCAGCATCGCGTCGTTATGGCAAACGACGCAGTAGCGCTGGACGATCTGCGCGTAGTCTGGCGCGGGAGGAGCGACAGGGTCGTTGATCGCAGTAGATGGCGCGGTGATCGTGGTATGAATCGCGGACGTTGTGAGCCGCTCGAACGTGGGTGGTTCGGCTGCGAGACCGACCCAAAGGAGGAGAACGGCCGTCGTCGTCAGTGCAAGCTTGGTCATGTATCGCCTCGACAGCCCCGGTATGGAGAGGCTCCGCTAACGTACGCTAAACGGCATACAACTGTAGCAACTATCGTTAATTATACGCTTTGTCAAGGCCGGTGTCCAGGCGGGTGAAACGACGCGTTGGGGGGCCTGCCGAGCAAACAACAGTTCACGCGCAGACGCGGAGCCCACACAGGACGCGGGGCCACCCCTGCGCACCTCCTGGCTCTGCGACTCCGCGGCTCGCGTGACATCAGTTAAGTTGTTCTTTTACTGTTACTTGCAGGTGCCGACGACGTAGCAGTTCGTCCGCCTTTCCTTCTGGCCCATCTTCAGCACCGTTCCGGGTGCCGTGACGGTCAGGGCCGCGTCGGACCAGCGCGGCGCTCTGATCCCAAAACGGTACAGGTCCAGCAGCCGCCGCTGAGGCTGAAGGATGAGATTGACCTTGCGCATGTGGATAAGAAGCTGGAGGGGGTCGATCGCGCTATGCTTAGCCGGATCGTACGGGGTCAGGCCGTCGAGCGCGCGAACGGCGTTGACCTCAGCTGCGAACTCTCCCCTGGCGCCACGCTTCAGCGCTCCCTCGGCCAGGATCAAGCGGAGCTCCCGACTGGACACGATGGTCACCGACGGGAATTCGTGGGCCGGGATGAACTCCCAGAGAAAGCGCCTTAGAGCCGGGTCTTTGATCTTGTCGATGGGATCGAGCAGGACGATCCCGTCACGGGGGCACCTCGAGTTGAACGGAGCGCAGATCGCCTTGCCGGAAGCATCCTGTTCGGCCAAATGCTTATCAAAGGCTACTT
>JACQVC010000356.1 GCA_016209995.1 Gemmatimonadota bacterium | reverse complement strand
GCCAGCATGAGGTGAATACTCTGTATACCCGGAGTCTGGATTCCGGCTTTCGCCGGAATGACGCTTGACTCCGTCAACTGGCATCTCATTCGGGACGCTGGGGTCGGGATAGCTCACGTTCATGAGGAACAGACCGTGAGGCGGAGCCGGCGGAGAGGTCTCGAGCCCGACGCTCTCGTCGGCCAGGAGCGCGCGGAGTTCGGCGAGCGGGCGCCGCTCGAGAGCGACGTCGACCATCGTACCCACGAGGTAGCGGACCATGTGGTGGAGGAACCGATCTGCGGTGATGATGAACCGGACTCCCAGCTTGCCCCAGGGACGCCACTCGGACACCTGTACCAGGCAGCGATGACCTCGCTCCGGCTGTCCCGCCTTCGCGAAGGCCTGGAACGAGTGCCCGCCCTTGACCTCGAGGGCCGAGGCTGCGAGCAGGGTCGAGTTCATTGGACGCAACAGCGGCCAGCACCACCGTCGGTGAAAAGGCGACATCGCCTCCTCGCTCACCCCCACACGATACTCGTACGTGCGTGCTACCGCGCCGTACCGTGGGTGAAACGCCTCATCGACCTCAGCGGCTTCCGCCACCCAGACGTCCCCCGGCAACACGGCGTTGAGCGCTCGACGCAGCGTGGCCGCGCTCCACCGGCCGGGCACCGTGACTGCGGCGACTTGACCGGCAGCATGAACTCCCCGATCCGTCCTCCCCGAGCCAAGCACGGGCAGCCGCATGCCGGTGAGCCGCTCGAGGGCCTCCTCGAGCTCACCCTGGACCGTGCGCGCCCCGGGCTGAACCTGCCAGCCGTGGAAGTCCCCGCCATCGTATTGCAGCGTGAGCTTGATGCGTCGCTGATCCCCGGCCGTCACGCCGGGGAAAGGTAGGGCTGAGAGGGCGAATGTCAAGCTGGGCCAAAGCGTTGCAAGGTCCGGGAGGATTTGACGGAAGCGGCTCTCTGCCATAGAGTTCGGTCGTTCCCGTTGTGCCCGACGCGCGTGCGCATGGCGAGTCGACCATTAGCTCCGCGTGAGACCTGTTAGTTTGCTCGCCGTAGCCATGATGGGCGTCAACCACGAAAGAAGCTCGCGTAAACGACTGTGATGACCGAGAACAAAATGGACCTCGTGCCTCTGATCGCCAAGATCTCGGCGGGTGAGTCCATCACGGCCGCTGAGGCGGAGGCCGCCTTCGTCTACATCGTGAGCGGGGAGGCCAGCCCGGTTCAGATTGCGGCCTTCCTCGTGGCCATGCGCACGAAGGGACCGGTGCCGCAGGAAGTGGCTGGTGGCGTGCGGGCGCTGCGCCGCGCGATGATCCCCGTTCCCACTGCGTCGCCGGAGGGGGTCACGGACACCTGCGGCACGGGCGGCGGTGGGGTGACCACGTTCAACATCTCGACCGCCGCCGCTCTGGTCGCGGCCGGTGCCGGCGCTCGCATCGCGAAGCACGGGAACCGCTCGTTCACGTCTCGCTGCGGGAGCGCCGACGTCTTCGAGGCGCTCGGGGTCCGCATCGATCTCACGCCCGAGGGCATGAGCGAAGTGCTCGAGCGCGTCGGCATCGTCTTCATGTTCGCGCCGTTGCTGCACCCCGCTATGCGCCACGTTGCGCCCGTGCGTCGCGAGCTGCGTATTCCGACGATCATGAACCTTCTCGGCCCGCTCACCAACCCGGCCGGGGCCCGCAGGCAGCTCATCGGCGTGTCGGAACCTTCGCTGATCGATCTGGTCGCGGGGGCCTTGAAGGAGCTGGGGCACGAGCACGCGCTCGTGGTGCACGGCGGACCGGGCATGGATGAGCTAAGCCCCATCGAGCCGTCAGAGTTTGCCGAAGTCCGTGCGGGGATGGTTCGCCGCGGTTTCGTGGACCCCGCCGAATTCGGGTGGAAGTCCCTGTCGCTCGACGACCTGAGGGGAGGCTCGCCCGCCGAGAACGCCGCGGTTATCGAGGCCGTGATCCAGGGCAAAGAGCGTGGGACGCCCCTGGCCGCGACCATCCTCAACGCCGGCGCGGCGCTCTTCGTGGCGGGTCGCGCAGCGTCCATCGCGGAAGGTGTGAAGCTCGCCCAGCAAGCGATCGATTCAGGGCTCGCCGCCCAGAAACTCGAGCAGCTCCGCGAGGCCACTCGTGCGGCTCCCGCGGTCGCTGGGTGAGAGAGCCGTCGAGCAAAATAACCGTTTCGCGCGGAGGCGCGGAGGGTACGGAGAGCCCGCGGGGAACAACAGTCAACATATCTTGAATCTCTCCGCGACTCCCACCTTCCTCGACCATTGTGAGCGTGTCGCTTGCGACCTGCGAACGATCACCGCCACTACGGCCCACGGGCCGGGCAGCCGCCAGCGCCGTTTCCCCTCCCGTACCAGCACGACCTCGGCACCACCCTGCCGGATGCGGCCAACCGCGAAGGCAACCCTCATCGGAGTCTCCTCAGTACTTCCTGATCACGCCCACGACAACTCCCTGAATCGTCACGTTATCGGCGTCCACTACGATAGGCCGCATTTCGGGATTCGCCGGCTGCAGGCGGATCCGGTTGCCGGGCTCACGGTAGAGTTTCTTGACGGTGGCGCTGTCGCCGCCGACGAGAGCGACGACCGTCTCTCCGTTGTTCGCGGTGATACGCCGGCTCACGACGATGTAGTCGCCGTCTCGAATCTGCTCGTCGATCATCGAATCGCCACGCACCCGCAGGACATACGCCTCCGAACCCGAAGGAACCATGTCGTCCGGAACCGAGATGGTTTCCTGCGCCACGACGGCCTCGATCGGCTCACCGGCCGCCACGGCACCCAGCAGAGCGAGCTCCAGCGCCCCGCTACGTTGAGTTCCCGCGACCACCTCGATGGAGCGACTCTCGTTATAAGACTTCCGTATGTATCCCTTGCGCTCCAAATTGCTGAGGTGCTCGTGCACGGTTGCCAGTGACGAATACCCGAAGGATCCCGCGATCTCTTCGAAGCTCGGAGCATAGCCATGCTCGCCGATGTAGGCGTCGAGGTAGTCGAGGATCTGCTTCTGGCGCTTCGTGAGCGGCATGTCGGTAGCCTCCGGCGAAGGTACCCGAACAAGTCCCGAAGTAGAGAATACCCGAAAGGCGACCGAAACGCAAGGGTCTTGTCTAAGGTATTATCGATGAATGTGTTGGATCGAATCGTCCGGTCCAAGCAGGGAGAATTGGACCGTCTCCGCTCGCGTGCGGGGGAGCTGCGCGAGGCGGCAGCCTCGGCCGGGCCGCCGCGTGGATTTGCGCGGGCCCTGTCAGCCCCCGAGCGAGTTCGCGTGGTCGCGGAGGTGAAGCGGCGCTCGCCCGGGGCGGGGCAGATTTTTCCCGACCTCGTGCCCGAGCGGCTGGCGCGGGAGTACGAGGGGGCTGGCGCGGCGGCCATCAGCGTCCTCACGGACGGCGAGTATTTCGGTGGCTCGCTGGAGGAGATGGCTGTGGTCCGCGCGGCCGTTTCGCTTCCTGTTCTACGCAAGGACTTCATCCTGGAACCGATACAGGTCTGGGAGGCGCGGTCCGCGGGAGCCGATGCCATCCTTCTGATTGTCCGCATCCTGGGCGATGGTGCGCTGCGGTCGCTCATCGCCGAGGCTGCGGCGCTTGGCATGGACGCGCTGGTCGAGGTGCATGATGCGGAGGAGCTGGCTCGGGCCCTGGGGGCTGAGGCGAGGGTGATCGGCGTGAATAACCGGGATCTCACCACGTTCGCGACTCGTCTCGAGGTGAGCCTCGAGCTCGCGGACCGTGTGCCTGCCGAGTGCGTGCTCGTCTCGGAGAGCGGGATCCGCGGCGCCGCCGACGTGGCTCGGCTAGGGGAGGCGGGCGTAGACGCGGTGCTGGTAGGAGAGTGGCTGCTGCGCCAGGAACGGGTGGGGCCGGCCCTGGCAGAGCTTGCCGGCCACGGGAAGGTGCGGCGGTCCTGACCGGCTGCCCATGCGGGGATCTGTCGATGCACGATGTGGCGGTGAAGATTTGCGGACTGACGCAGCGCGTTGACGCGGAGCTGGCGGCGGCTGCCGGTGCCGAATATGTGGGGACGGTGCTGGCGCTGGGCTCAGCGCGAAGGGTGAGCGCGGAGACGGCGGCCCGGGTCGGCGGAGGCCTGCCTTCCGTCCTGGTTTGCGTCTTCGTGAACGAGCCGCTCGACGCAGTCGTGGCGCAGGCGAGTGTGGCGGGCGCGCAGGTGATTCAGCTACATGGGGAGGAATCGCCCGCGGACGTGGTAGCGGTGCGCGAGAGCGGAGGATGGCGCGTGTGGAAAGCGATACGGCTTCGGGATGCCAACGAGTGGCTGCACGCGGCGGAGCGTTACGCGCCCGTCGCGGATGGTATCCTCGTGGAAGGGTGGGATGCCAAGGTGCAGGGGGGCGGCGCGCTCCGTTTCGCCTGGGATCGCGTGGCCGCCGAGCGCGACGCCGTGCCCCCCGAGCTCGACCTGATCGTGGCGGGTGGGCTCACGCCGGACAACGTAGCGGACGCCATTGGGCTGCTGCGGCCGGACGTCGTGGATGTCAGCTCCGGTGTCGAGCGAACTCCGGGTCGCAAGGACCCGGTCTTGATTCAGCGTTTTGTAGCTGCCGCCCGCGCGGCGCGAGTAGGTTCTCCATGAGCGTGAGCCAAGGCATTGCCCACGGGCGGTTCGGTCCGTTTGGTGGACGCTTCGTGCCGGAGACCCTCATCGCGGCACTGGACGAGCTGACCCAGGTGTACGAGGCGATCGGCGAGGACGCCTCGTTCTGGGCGGAGCTGGACGACCTGCTGCGCAACTACGTCGGGCGCCCCACGCCCCTGTACCGTGCCCATCGTCTCGGCGAGGCGGCGGGCGGCGCCAGGATCTATCTCAAGCGCGAGGACCTGAATCATACGGGCGCTCACAAGATCAACAACACGCTGGGTCAGGTGCTCCTCGCCCGGCGGATGGGCAAACGCCGGATCATTGCCGAGACCGGTGCGGGACAGCACGGGGTGGCCACGGCGACGGCGTGCGCGCTCTTCGATCTCGAGTGCGTGATCTACATGGGGGAAGAAGACGTGGCGCGCCAGGCCCTGAACGTGTACCGCATGGAGCTGCTGGGCGCGGAGGTGCGCGGTGTGTCCGCGGGCACGCGCACGCTGAAGGACGCCACGAACGAAGCCATGCGGGATTGGGTGACGAACGTCGCGACGACGCACTATATTATTGGCTCTGTGGTCGGTCCCGATCCCTTTCCACGCATTGTCCGGGATTTTCAGGCGATCATCGGGCGGGAAGCCCGGCAGCAGGTCCTCGCGCTGGAGCGCGGGCTCCCGGCTGCGGTCGTCGCGTGCGTGGGCGGCGGGTCGAACGCGCTGGGGATCTTCCATGCCTTTCTGGATGACCCCGAGGTCGAGCTCGTGGGAGTGGAAGCGGCGGGTGAGGGCCTGGCCACGGGGCGGCACGCGGCCTCGTTGACGGCAGGCACGCCGGGTGTCCTGCATGGCTCGTACAGCTATCTGTTGCAGGACGCGGATGGCCAGGTCGCGCCGGCCCATTCGGTTTCGGCGGGTCTGGACTATCCGGGCGTGGGCCCCGAGCACGCGTACCTCAAGGAGAGCGGGCGCGCCAGGTACCTGGCCGTGTCCGATGCGGATGCACTGGAAGCGTTCCACCGGCTGGCGCGACTGGAAGGGATCATTCCCGCCCTGGAGAGCGCTCATGCCGTCGCTCATGTCCTGCAGGTGGGAAGCCGGTACCGAGAGCGAGGTCCGATCGTGATCTGTCTCAGTGGACGTGGAGACAAGGACGTGGCCCATGTGGCTCGCCTCAGTGGCCGAGCCGCGCTGCTGTAATCGGTACGGGCCGCTGGGACAGGCTCCTAGGTAGGCGTCCGTGCTCGACCCGGCCCGCTATCCGCTAGACCCCGCTGGCACCGCGGAGGCCGAGGATGAGCACACCGTGGGCCAGGTCACCGACCTGCTGGTTGCGTTCGGCAAGGCGTTGCGTGCGCACCAGCTCTACGACGTGAACAACCCGGTATACCAGCGCTTCCTGGGAGCGCTGCGCGCCTCCTTCGCCCAACTCTGGTCCGTGGAGTCCGAGCTTTCGCTCGCCGTCTCGGAAGACGCGCTCACCTGGAATGGCCGCGAGATCTATCGTAACGACAACCGCGCGGAAGCGCTTTCCTTCCTGCTCCACAAGGATGGGATTCGTGCTCTGACCTTCTCGCCGGGATTCGAGCAGGAGGAGGTAGCCGGATTCCTGGAGGTTCTGCATCGGGCTCGCCACCTGCGCACGGAGGAGGACGATCTGCTCACTCTGCTGTGGGAGCGTGATTTCGCGAACGTGCGCTACACCTATGTCGATCTCTTTGCCGAGGGCGCGGCGACGCTGGAAGCGACGGGGGAGCCACCCACGGGGCTCACTCAGGTTCTCGAATCCGAGCTCGAGGCGGAGGCGCCGGCCGAAGCCGAGACGGGCGACGCCGGCGAGGAGACGGCCGCCCCAGCGCCGCCACCGGCCGCCCGCAAGATCACCCGAGAAGATTTCGACGCGACTCTGTATTTCCTGGGTGAGGACGAGCTGCATTACGTCCAGCAGGAGATCGAGCGCGAAGGGGCGCGCGACCTGCGGGCGGACGTGCTGGCTGCGCTGTTCGACCGGCTGGAAGATCCCAACCGACCCAGGCAGTCGGAGATCCTCGGGATCTTCCGTACGCTGCTCCCCAACTTTCTCGGTCGGGGTGCGCTCGCTGCGGTAGCCTCGGTGCTGCGCGAGCTGGACGGTCTGGTTCGGCGCAAGGATGTCTTCGACCAGGAGCGTGAGCGCGACGTAGAGGCGATCCTGGACGAGCTGAGCTCTCCCGCGACGATCGCCGAGCTGGTGCGAGCCATCGAGGTCGGGGCGCTGACGCCGTCGGTCCAGGAGCTGGGCGAGTTCCTTCGTCACCTGCGGCACGGCGCGCTCGGGCCCCTCATTCGTGCGTCCGAGGAGATGCGGCAGAAGGATCTGAAGTCGATCCTGGGACAGGCGGTAGAGCGCATCGCGCAGACGCACCGTGATGCTCTCCTCGCGCACCTCGAGGCCGATGATCCGGTCGTGGCTGCGGGTACGGCGCGCCTGGTGGGCCGGCTGGGGCTCAGCGAAGCGGTGGCCAGACTTGGCAGGCTCTTGCAGCATGCGGATGCCAATGTACGGCTGGCGGCGGTGGACGCGGCGGTGGCCCTGCGCTCGGGCGAGGCAGCGGACGTGCTCGTGGACGCGCTGAACGACCCGGTTCGGGACGTGCGCATAGCGGCGGTCCGCGGGCTGGGCGCGGTTCGGCACGAGCCCGCCTGGAACCGGTTGCGTGACATCGTCGAAGGCAAAGCGATCCGTGAGGCGGACCTCACGGAGAAGATCGCCTTCTTCGAGGCGTTCGGGAATCTGGGCGGGCCCGACGGCGTGGATCTGCTCGACCGCTTGCTCAACGGACGCGGATTCCTCGGCCGGCGTGAGTCATCGGAGATCCGCGCCTGCGCGGCGCTGGCGCTGGGGCGAGTGCGCACGGCGGAGGCGACGCGATCCCTTCAGGCCGCGGCCTCGGACGAAGATCCCATAGTGCGCAGCGCCGTCACCCGTGCGCTTCGCGGAGAAGGGTGACGTGACTACCAAGAGCGGAACCATCGTAGAGGCCGGCGGCGGCGTGCAGGCTCAGGGTCGCCAGGTGCTCACGACCTTCTACGCGGCGCTGCGCGCGCTCAAGCTGTATCCGCTGGAGAACGAGGCTGTGCAGAACGCGCTGGACGAGCTGCAGGAGACCGTGGGCCGCACCGTCGATCGGGAAGGCGCCGTCGAGCTGCGGGTCGTGGGTGACTTCTTCTTCCTCAACGAGACGCGCCTGCGCCTGGATCTGTCGAACTACGCGACGTTCGGCATGTTCGCACGCTCGCTGGAAAACCACGGGATCGGAGCGATTCACGTGGAAGCGGGGATCGAGCGCGGCGAGTGGGCTCCCTTCCTTTCTCTGCTGCTGGGCGAGCCGGCCAAGGAGGAAACGCTCGCCGCGTTCAACGCGCGGCTGGCGCGCACGCCCGTAAACCACATCACGGTGAGCCCCGAGAGCGATGAGCCGGTCGACTTCGGGGAGGAGGAAGAGCGGGAAGCCGCGAAGCGGACGTATTCCCAATCCGTGCGCGTAGCCAAGGACGTCCTCACGGATGTGCGCCTGGGCAAGGCCGTGAACGTGAGGAAGGTTAAGAGGGCGGTGCAGAGCATCGTGGACCAGGTCTTGAACAATGAGACCTCCATGATCGGCATGACCACGCTGCGTGACTTCGACGAATACACGTTCACGCACTGCGTGAACGTGTGCATCTTCAGCGTGGTGCTCGGTCAGAAGCTGGGCCTCACCAAGCTGCAGCTCTACGAGCTGGGACTCGGGGCCCTTTTCCACGATATCGGCAAGATGCGTCTTCCTCCCGAAATCATTAACAAGCCGAGCGGCCTCTCGGACCAGGAGTGGGCGACGCTCAAGGAGCACACCACGGAGGGGCTGCTGTCTCTCTTCACGCTCCACGGATTCGCCGACATTCCGTACCGCACCATGCTCGTGGCGTATGAGCATCACATGAAGGTCGATCTGACCGGCTATCCGTCGAATCGTCGTCCTCGCCAGCCGGCGCTCTTCTCCAAGATCGTGGCGATCGCGGATGGCTTCGATGCGGGCACGTCCGTGCGGAGCTACCAGCATCGTCCGTGGCCGCCGGACGGGGTCATCAAGGAGATGCGCGACAACCCTGCGCGCGGCTTCGACCGGATCCTCGTGAAGGCCTTCATGAACGTTACGGGCGTGTACCCGGTGGGGACGCTGGTCATCCTGGACAGCCACGAGCTGGCCGTGGTCGTGGCTCCCAACCCGGATCCGGAGCGTCTCCACCAACCGCTGGTGAAGATCATCTCCGACTTCATGGGAACGCCGCTGCCGGAGCCGATTGCCGCGGATCTGTCGGAGCTCGATCCTACGACCGGCGCGG
>JACQVC010000352.1 GCA_016209995.1 Gemmatimonadota bacterium | reverse complement strand
GAGGACGAGCGCACGGCGGGCAGGATTCATGTGCGGTCTCCATGTCGAGCGCCAGGCAGATCGAGGAACGCACGAGGCGTGACGATCCTCACGACCTGGTGTTTGCTGACGGTCAGCAGGCCAGGATCTTCGGGCACGAGCGCTTCGAGGCCAGATTCTATCGCTTTGTAGTCGGTCAGCGCGCCGCCTTTCTGTCGACGGCGCAGCGTGCGCGTCCCGAGATTGGCCTGCTCGACAGGTCCCTGTCGGGAGGAGTCCATGCCGTCGATCGAGTTCTGGGACATTACGCGGTCAGGGTCGGTAAGGCGCCGCCCGCGACCCGGGCGTCAGCGCCAGCCGAGCTCCGGGGCGACGAACTTGAGGATGCTCTCGATGACGTGGGCGTTGTAGTCCACGCCGAGCTGGTTCGGGACGGTCAGCAGCAGCGTGTCGGCGGCGGCGATGGCCTCGTCGGCGGCGAGCTGCGCGACCAGCACGTCGGGTTCGGCGGCGTACGAGCGGCCGAAGATGGCGCGCGTGTTGGCGTCGATGTAGCCGACCTGGTCCTGGCTGCGAGCGTCGCCTCCGAAGTAGGCCCGGTCGCGGTCGTCGACGAGCGCGAAGATGCTGCGGCTCACCGAGACGCGCGGCTCCCGCCGGTGGCCGGCCTCCTTCCATGCCTGGCGGTAGGCCTCGATCTGCCTGCGCTGCTGCACGTGCAGCGGCTCGCCAGTCTCGTCGTCCTTGAGGGTCGAGCTCTGGAGGTTCATGCCGAGCTTCGCGGCCCACCTGGACGTCGCGTTCGAGCTGGAGCCCCACCAGATCCGCTCGCGCAGCCCCTCGGAATGCGGCTCGAGGCGCAGCAGCCCTGGCGGATTGGGAAACATCGGCCGCGGGTGGGGTTGGGCGAAGCCCTGGCCCCCCAGCACCTCGAGGAAGACCTCGGCGTGGCGCCGCGCCATGTCGGCCGCGGTCTCGCCGTCACGGGGCGCGTAGCCGAAGTAGCGCCAGCCGTCGATCACCTGCTCGGGCGACCCTCGACTGATGCCCAGCTGGAGACGGCCACCCGCGATGATGTCCGCCGCACCCGCGTCCTCGGCCATGTACATCGGGTTCTCGTAGCGCATGTCGATGACGGCCGTCCCGATCTCGATCCGGCGGGTGCGCGCGCCGACGGCCGCCAGGAGCGGGAACGGCGAGCCGAGCTGGCGGGCGAAGTGGTGCACGCGGAAGTACGCGCCGTCGGCGCCCAGCTCCTCGGCGGCCACGGCCAGATCGATCGACTGGAGCAGCCCGTCGGCCGCCGTGCGCACCTGCGAATGGGGCGACGACGCCCAGTGTCCGAACGACAGGAACCCGATCTTCTTCACCTGCGCATCGACCCGTCGTTCCGGAATGGCGCCCTGAGAGCCTGAACTGTCACTCCCACCCGCCGTTGCGCTTCTCCACCGGCAGGATCCGCATGAACGCTTCCACGGCGTGGATCTGGCCGTCGTAGACCTTGAACGTCTCCCACACCGTCAGCTGAACGCCGCCGCGCTCGCGCACGCCCCAGGCCATGCGCAGCCAGACGATGCCCATGCGCTCGTCCACGGCGATGACGCGTGTCTGCACGTCACCGAGGCGCTCGAAGATCGCGAGCGACTGGGTGGAGATGTTCTGGCAGCCGGGGGCGAACGTGCAGTCCGGCCCGGCCATCACCTGGCCGTTCTCGTAGCGATAGGCGTCGGGCGCGAAGGGTGCGTTCACGGCGGCGAACGTCTTCGCGGCATTGAGCCCTTCCGGGTAGTGCAGCGCGACCTTGATCGCCTCGTCGCGGGTGGCGACCTGTTCGGGACGGGGCGCGTAGTTCATCACGGCGCTCGCCGCGCGCAGGCCGTCGATGTTGAAGATGAGCCCTTCCGCGCGGCCGCGCGTGGCCACCAGCTCGATTTCGGTGAGCCTGTCGGCGGCCACCTTCAGCCGCACCACCAGCAGCACGGGCGCCCCACTCTCCTCCACCACGACATGGGCGCCCGCCACGCCGGCGCGCTCGTCGATGATGTCCTGGCGGAAGCCGCCGAGGCGCGTCACCGTGCGGACGAGGCCGACCTGCGCGAGCGGCTTCTCGACGGCGTCCTCGGTCACGCGCAGCGTCTTGGCGACGGGCAGGCCGCTCACGTCGTGCTGCAGCAGCGCATACAGCAGCTCGGTCACGTTGCCGCGCAGGCACTCGCGGTCACAGGTGGCAGGGGCAACCTGCGCCGCGCTCGCGGCGGCGCCCCACGCGCAACAGGCCAGTAGCAGTCCGACGATCGTCCTGTTCTTCATCGTCATTCCCCTCGATCGGCCGCGATCGTGTGTCAGGCGGAAATGATAGCCCGTATTAGGGGCCTCGGCCGCGTCCGGAGGGAACGCCGCACGATTGGCGGTGAGCACGGCGAACACCCGCTCGACGGGATCGCTCACGCGATCGAACGTAGGCCAATCGGGATTCGCCCCGTCGCTGATGGGCAGCCGAGCCTTTACCCCCGGGGACGGTGGGTCACTCCTCCCGGCGCGGCTGGACCGCATGCCACAGCTCGAGGTACTTCTCGCGCACGAACGGGTCGAGCTCGTCCGCGAGCGTGCGCGGCAGGTGCCGGACCCGAATCACCTCCTGCACGTCTGCCAGATCCCTGAGACGATCGGGGGCCGTCAGGCCCGAGGCGAGCTTCAGCTCGAGGAGCACTCGGAGCGGCAGCAGCGCGACGCGCGCACCGGGCTCCGCCGCCGTCCGCGGATCGGGAAACGCCACCGGCTTCGGCTTGCCGTCGCCGGGATACGAACCGGCGAGGACGACATCGATGTCGACACCGTGTTCGGCATCCCGAACGCCGCGACTGCCGGGAAACTGTTCGACATAGCCCCGCCCCAGGTGGCGGGACTTGAAGGCCGCCAGGCCCTCGGGCGTGAGCAGCACATCAATGTCCACCGTCACCCGTCGATAGCCGAACTCGTTCAGCGCCATCGCGCCGACAATCGCGTACGGAGTGCCGTCCGTCTCGAGAGTCTGGACCAGCTTGTGGAGCGCCTTCTGAACTTCGGCCTCTCCCATGAAGAACCTCTCGGCCGCCTGGACGCCGTCCCAGAACCGTTCCTCGGCAGGGCCATCGAGCTGCGACCGGCGCATGCCCGCCAGCATAGCATTCTGGAGAGGCCGTGCCCACCTGGGCTACGCTGCCGCTCGGGAGCGCCCGGCCCGGGAGCGGTCGGCGTTTCTCGCCCGGGGTCCGCTCGACGGATCGCAACGGTCGTTTCACGTTCTTCCCCGACTAGGGTCGACGCCGTTTCGGCGCCCGCAGATCCGTGTCGCAGCCCGACGTCCACTTGACACGCTTATCCACGCGCGACACCATCTGTCGTCGCTCCGCCGGGGGCGGGGCGAGGAGCGCGCATGGCCAAGAAGGCCGAGCTGAAGCGGACGAGCAGTTTCTGCGGTCGCTGGTCGGGACCAGCCACCCGGCGGGATGAGGTATCCTCAGCCGGTCCTATTGCACAAGGAGACACGCATGAACACGAGAGCCCTGGTGTTCGGGACGATCGTCGTGGCCGGCGCGCTGTCGGCGGCCGTGGGCACGGCGCAGCAGGGACGAGGCGGCGCTCCCCCACAGCCCTCGGCCGGCGCGCTCCAGGCGGACAAGATCCGCGACAACCTGTACGTGCTGCGCGGCGGCGGCGGAAACACCGCCGTCTTCATCACCGCGTCCGGCGTCGTGCTCGTCGACACCAAGATCGCCGGCTGGGGCCAGCCGATCATCGAGCGCGTGAAGACGCTCACCGACCGGCCGATCACGACCATCATCAACACGCATACGCACTACGACCACGTGGAAGGCAACGTGGAGTTCCCGCCGACGGTCGAGGTGGTCGCGCACGAGAACGCGGCGGCCCTGATGCCCGAGATGCGCCGGGTCACCGGCATCGAGACCCCGGAGCGGAACGTCTTCGCGGACCACGGCGGCCGCAACCTGCCGACGCGCACCTTCACCGATCGCATGACGATCGGACGCGGCGACGACCGCGTGGTGCTGCACTACTTCGGCCGCGCCCACACCAGCGGCGACGCCTTCATCGTGTTCCCCGTCGCCCGCGCGCTCCACACCGGCGACGCGTTCCCCAACAAGGGCATGCCGATCATGGATGCCAACAACGGCGGCAGCGGCGTCGCCTACCCGGACACGATCGCCCGCGCAGCCAAGCTGCCCGACATCGACACGGTGATCACCGGCCACGACCCCACCACGCTGACGATCGCCGACGTGCAGACCTACGCCGACTTCACCCGCGCGTTCGTGGACGCCGTCCGCGCCGCCAGGAAATCCGGACGCACCGTGGACGAGGTGGCGAAGATGTGGCAGGTGCCGGAACGCTTCCTGAAGGACGGCTACGCGCAACCGGCCGTGGACCGCGTGCGATCCAACGCGCAGGTCGTGTGGGACGAGCTGCCGTAGCAATCGAGCCCGCAGGATCGGGGTGAGTGCGCCACGCCCCGCGCCCCGCCGCGGTCGAGGCGATCGATCGCTACGACACGGTCGGCGTCGATCTCGCCGATGGGACCGCCCGCGTGGTCAATCCGGACGGCACGTCGCAAGAGGGCGCGGCCGGGTTCGCCAGGTCGGTGGTGCCAGCGGCGAGAGGTGCGCTCCGCACCATGATGCGGGCTGAGGTTGAGCAGGGTCTTGCCGGCCGCCCCTGCGCCGCCCGCGCGGGCGGCGCGTCGGACCGATTCATGATGTCGGTCCCGCGCCGGTCTGGCTGACACTGTCTGTGATTCTCTGCAGGATCGCGTCGGCCTGGTGAAACGCCTGCATCTCCCATTCCTGCCGTTGCGCCGGAGTTTCGTACCGGGTCGCTGCGGCGACCGGCAGGTGCCGGAAATTGGCGTCGGCGCACAGGAGAAAGACGCGGAGCGCACCCGCGAGCAGCGCCACCGCCGCTGCGAGATCGACCACGACGCGTGCATGAGTCAGGTCCGCGGCGCGCGCGCAGAGTTCGATGCCGGAGGCGGCGGCGCGGGCCGCGCCGGCAGGCACGTCGATGGCCTGGTGCGCGGCCGAGGAGGTCGCGCGCCTGCGTTCCTCCTGCTCGTGTTCGGTGCCGCGCGGCAGGCGGACGGCGGCGAGGTATGTGTTGAAGGCGGCGATGTCGTCGTCGGCGACCCCGAGCATCCGCTGCGACTGGTCCCTGGCGGCCTGAAGAAGCGTGCCGAGCGTTGCACGATCGCCCGCGAAATCCGTTCGGCGGCCGCTGACGTCGAGGACTTTTGCCACCAGTCCCAACGCGAAGCTGGCCGAGACGGCGGACGCCGCCACGCCGGCCGGCATGGGGTGTTGGCTGGCGACTGCGCGGCGAAATTCTCCAACGGTCGATCCTTGAATTGACGCGTCCATGCGAGAACGTCCTCTCCTGAGAGGTCCGG
>JACQVC010000351.1 GCA_016209995.1 Gemmatimonadota bacterium | reverse complement strand
GACCTCCACGGCTGGACCGGGGGCGACATCCTCTCGCCGCTCAACGACTGCGAGATCACCTGGGGCACGGCGGGGTGGATCGGCGCGCAGGAGATCACGGCGGAGATGTGGCTAGACTACATAGCCGCGAACCCGAACAGCAGCTTCGACTTCTGGCGCGTGCCGGATGCTTTCGCGCAGGGTACGTATGATGCGGACCGCGGGCTGGGCACGTTCCAGACCTACAATTTCGCGAGCGACTGGTCGCTCGATAAGGCGCAGGCGCTGGGCAACCTGGTGCCGGTGAGCGGTGTGCTCTCGGACCCGCAGGATCCGGGCTGGCCGCTCGGCATCGAGGTGCGCCTGGACGCGTTCGCCTTCGACCTGCCCTCGCTGCGCAACATGGTCATCTTCCAGGCCTTCTTCGTCAACAAGTCGGAGGAGGTCTACGGCGTTCCGCTCGATTACGACTCGCTCTACATCGCCTGGCAGTCGGGTGGCTGGTTCCACAGCAGCTTCCAGTCGGCATCCGCGTACATAGACCTGAAGAACGGCGCCTACAAGGGGACGATCAACGGCGTCAACACGAACTGCAACGGCAAGACGAGCACCACCGACATCAACTGCGTCAACCGGGGCGACCAGTTCGGCGCGCACGCGATCGTGGTGCTGAAGTCGCCGATCGGAGATTTGCGCAACAAGCACTTCTCGGATCCGAATTCGCCGCTCTTCAACCCGTCGCACCCGCTGGCCGGCGACACCATCACGTTCAATCACTTCCACATGTGCGGCTTCCGCCAGTGCACGCAGACGACCTTCAACCGCATGCACCAGGACGCGGATGGGATGGAGCGAGCGTTCGGCGTGCTCTCCTCCACGCCCCTGAACGTGCTGGGCTCGCGCACGGTGGGCCCGGGCTATACCGGCGGAACCAGCCCGGCGAACTACTGGCACACCTTCCGGTCGGAGACGTTTCAGGACGCGGGCAACCCCGTCACCTTCTACAACCAGTACGTCGTGCCAGGGTGGAATAACAGCTTCGGCTACGACCGGGTCTTCATGGACCCGTGCGGCACGAACGGCTGCACCGCCTTCTGGAGCGACACGATGCCGAACATCTCCGGTGGCGGCTACATCGACGCCTACAACAACGTGGCCCAGACGCAGGGCGTGGGGCCGATCTCGCTGGACGCGGGCGACACCACCTCGTTCATCCTGGCGTTCGCCACGGGGCCGAACGTGTCACAGGCGCGCGGAGGCGGGATCGCGGAAGTCGACGTGATGATCGATCGGGTGGTGGCGTCCTACCTGAATTTCTTCCTGACGCCGAAGCCCGCGCCGCCGCCGCAGATCCGGGCGGTGACGGTGAACAGCGGGCCGCGGCCGGACGACCGCTCGATCGAGCTGTTCCTCTCGCTCGAGCCGCTGGATTTCGTCGACCCGTTCCTGGTCAGCCAGTCGGAGGCGTTCGCCACGGACACGCTGAACCGGCAGCTCGCCGCCGAGCTGGCCGAGCGCGCCGAGGACAACGTGCGCGCCATCCACATCTTCAAGTCCTGCAACAACGGCGGGTCCTATACTAACGATGCCGACTGCGAGGGGGATCCCGCCACGGACCCGGAGGGCCGCTTCGCCGCCGTCGGCTGGCTGCCCTACTTCAGCTTCGAGGTCGAGGCGGGCCCGCCCGTCCGGGTCGAGGATCCCTTCGTGCTGCCGGGCCAGACCTACCTGTACGTCGCGGTGGCGGAGACGCGCGGCGCCGAGTTCGTGGTGCTGAGCCTGTCGGGCGGCAGGGTCGTGAACGAGCTGGTCGAGTTCGCGCCGGCGCTGTTCAACTCGCTGACCAGCAACGTGGATTTGCCGAACGTGGAAAGCGTGCGCATGCCGGTGTCCCTGGCGGCGGGTGCGCGGCGCGCCCGCTTCGAATTCGTCACGCAAGAAGGCAAGGGGCGGGTCGGTGAGCAAGGCTTCGAGCCGCTCGACGTCGCGCTGGTCGGGGAGAAACAGCTCGCGGGCAGCTTCACGCTGAGCTTCGGCGACTCGGTGCGGGTCGAGCGGCCGGCCGACGGGGATCCCGCCGGCACGAGCACGGTGACGCTCTACCGCGGCGCCGAGACACTCTCCTTCGCGGGCCCGGGCGACCTGACCGTGGCCGGCCTCGGCGCTCCCACCGTCTCGGGCACTACCGAGACTTTCTTCGCCCGCAAGCTGACGGTGGTACTGTCCGATCCGAGCGGGACCGCGCTCCTGGCCACGGCCGAGCTCACGGGCGACAACGCCACGCCCGGTGAGTTCATCGCCGCGAGCCGGTTCCCCGGATTCCTGGTCAGCATCGCGAACCGGCCGGGCGTGTTTAACAACCAGTTCTTCGTGAATACGGCGAACGGCACCGTGCTGGCCGCGGCGGGCCAGCCGTCCGTGCGCTGGAACGGGGCGCAGGCGCGCCGCGTCAGCGGCGCGGGCGATTTCGTGTTCGACTGGTCCGCGGACCCGTTCGGGCCGAACGAGCCGTTCGCGATCGACTTCGCCAACCCGGCCGCGACGGAGCAGGCGCTGGCGCAGTCGGTGGCGGCGCGCAGCAACGCCTCCACGAGCGTCACCCCCACGGCCGCGCAGATCGCCAGGATCGTGGCCGCGCTGCCGGCGTCCGACTCGTCGCTCATCCGCAGGGTCAATGCGGGGCAGTTCCGGACGGCCGGCCTGCCGTTCACGGTCGAGAACGCCACCACGGGCGCGACCGTGCAGGTCGCGCTGGTCGAGCGCACCAGTGACGTGATGGCACTCAACAACGCGAACGGCGCCATCCAGATCGACATGCCCACGGACGCGTGGCTGCCGGGCGACGAGATGATCCTGCTCGAGGGCGACAGCGTGGCCTTCG
>JACQVC010000350.1 GCA_016209995.1 Gemmatimonadota bacterium | reverse complement strand
GGCGGGTTCGATCCAATCGCCCCTCCCCGCTACTGTGCGGTTGGGCTGAGGTGGGGACTAACCCGCGAACCCGCGAACCCGCTGGGAGGAAGAAGGCGGCGTGGCAGCAGTGCTACTTGACGAACGTTTCCAGGAAGCGAGCACGCGAGGCGTGACGCAGGCGGACTAGGGCTTTCTCTTTGATCTGACGTACTCGTTCGCGGGTGATGCCGAGCAGCGACCCGATCTCCTCCAGGGTCATGGGCTCCTGGTCGTCGAGCCCGAAGTAAAGCCGCAGGATCTTGGCCTCGCGCTCCTTCAGGGTCGACAGCGCTTCCTCGATGGTTTCGCGCAGCGCGTGCTCGTAGGCTTCGTCCTCGGGTCCAGGCGAGTACTGGTCCGGCAGGTAGTCCAGTAGGCGATTGTCTTCGCCGGGCGTGATAGGAGCATCGAGCGACAGGTGCGACTGCGATATCGCCAGCGTGCGCTCGACCTCCTCCTCGGTGATATCCAGCTCCTCCGCGATCTCCTCGACGGTGGGCTCACGGCCGAGCTCCTGCAGCAGCGTGGAGCTGCGGCGCCCGATGCGGTGCAGCGCGCCCGCGCGATTCAAGGGAACGCGTACGATGCGACTCTGTTCCGCCAGCGCCTGAAGAATGGCCTGACGAATCCACCACACGGCGTAACTGATGAACTTGATGCCTTTGGTCTCGTCGAATTTGTGGGCCGCGCGGATGAGTCCGAGGTTGCCTTCGTTGATCAGGTCGGATAGGGAGACGCCCTGGTTCTGGTATTTCTTGGCTACCGAGACGACGAAGCGCAGGTTGGAGCGCACCAGCTTGTCCAGCGCCTCCTCTTCTCCCTTTCTGATGCGACCCGCGAGATCGACCTCCTCCTCGCGAGAAATCAGGGGGTAGGCGCTGATCTCCTTGAGGTACTGGTCGAGGGATCCCTCCTGAAACGATCCCCGGCGGGCCGGAAAACTCATGCGTGCTCCAGTGGCGCTTCGATCCCGACGTGCACGACTCGGAACGCTGGCGTGATCCGTGCCTTGGCTATGATCGTTCCCGTGACAGCCGCCGCTATAATAGGTCACCCGGAACGGACAACCTTACTCGCGCATCTCTCCGTGCGCCAGGGGCCATCGGCCACGCGTTGCAGGTGCATCAGTGGATCAGTCCGCCTATTCGACGCCACCGAATGTCCTGGATCCAGGGGAAGGGATCCAGGGCCTGAGGATCAAACGAGTAGTAGACGATGAGTGGCCGTCCCTTGATGGACTCGCGGTCGATGAATCCCCAGTACCGCGAATCCTCACTGTTGTCACGATTGTCGCCCAGGACGAAGTACTTAGCGGCCGGCACGACGAGCGGCCCCCAATTGTCCCGCGTGGGACGCTGCAGGTCTATCGTCGTCTCACCGGCGACATAGGGCGTCTGCCACGCCATACCCGGGTGTGTCGCATCACCGTGCGGATCGATGTGGCGCACCCAGGGCTCGTCCTGCGGAACCCCAGCGATGTAGAGCACCTTGTTGCGCATCGCAAGGGTGTCGCCCGGCAGGCCCACCAACCGCTTCACGTAGTTCTTGTCCGGATCGTGAGGCGGGATGAAGACGATGATGTCGTAGCGCTGCGGGTCGCGATAACCGGGGATGCGCAGCCCGGCGCCGGGAATCTCGGCGCCGTAGACGGCCTTGTTCACGAGCAGGAAATCGCCGACCAGGAGCGTGTTCTCCATCGAGCCGGTGGGAATCTTGAAGGCCTCGACCAAGAACGTCCGGATGACGAGGAAGAGGACCAGAGCAATGGCGACCGACTTCGTCCACTCCCACGTGGCCCGCGCCAGCGAGCTCGCCGCCTCGCCTTTCCCCGACGCCTGTCGTTGCTCCGATCCTGTGTGATCTCTGGAAGGGTCCAGCGGTTCCGTTGTCATGTGGGTTGCGCCGTAGCGTGTCAGTAGTTGTCGATCTGCGCCCGTTGCAAGCGGCCCGAGTAATCCACGTAGGCTACCTTCGTCTCGGTGTAGAAGTCATAGACTTCCCAGCCGCCTTCGCGGTGGCCGTTTCCCGTATCCTTCAGCCCCCCGAACGGAAGGTGGGCTTCCGCGCCGATCGTGGGCGCGTTGACGTAGGTGATGCCGGTTTCCAGCTCGTTCGCGGCCCGGAACGCGATCTCCGCGTCGCGCGTGTAGACCGAGCTGGATAGTCCGTAGCGCACCTCGTTGTTGATCCGCACGGCTTCAGCGAAGTCGGCGAACGTCATGACGCTGAGGACCGGACCGAAGATCTCTTCCGTGGCGATCCTGGCACCCGCAGCCACACCGCGGACGACCGTCGGTTCGAAGAAGAAGCCGTGTGCGAGCTCACCGTCACACGCACGGCGCCCCCCGCAAACCACCTCACCTTCCGTGTGGGCGAGGTCGACGTAGCGTTCGACCTTCTCCAGTGCGGCGCTGTTGATGAGCGGACCCACGTCGGTTTGGGGATTCATCCCGTCGCCCAGACGGAGGCGCCCGGCTCGCTCCACCAAGCGGGAAACGAACTCTTCCTCGATGTCCTCGTGTAGGAGTAGACGGGATGTGGCGGTGCAACGTTGCCCCGTGGTGCCAAATGCGCCCCAAAGTACTCCGTCGAGAGCGAGATCGAGGCGAGCGTCGGGCAGCACGATCTGCGCGTTCTTGCCGCCCATCTCGAGAGAAACGCGCTTGTACAGCCGACCCCCGATTTCTGCAATGGCTCGTCCCGTCTCGCTCGACCCGGTGAATGAGATGACCGGGATCCTCGGGTGAGCGACCAGGGCGGCCCCGACCTCCTCACCGAACCCGTGCACGAGCTGAATCACTTCGGGGGGCAGACCCGCCTCCAGAAGGATCTCGACGAACACGCTGGCCGTATGCGGCACGTCCTCGGCAGGTTTGAGAATCACGCTATTGCCGCACACGAGCGCCGGGAACGCCTTCCAGGTGGGGATGGCCAGAGGGAAGTTGAACGGCGTGATGAGGCCACAGACGCCGATGGGTCGACGAAAAGACATCGCCCATTTGTTCGGAAGCTCGGAAGGCACCGTGCGTCCGAAGAGACGGCGGCCTTCCGAAGCCGCGTAATACGCCGTGTCAATGCCCTCCTGCACGTCGCCGCGGGTTTCGACGAGGGTCTTGCCCATTTCGCGAGTCGCGATCGCTGCAATCTCCTCCTTGCGCTTCGCGAGTAGATCACCGGCCCGCCTGATGACGTCACCGCGGGCCGGCGCCGGCGTGCTGCGCCAGATCTCGAATCCTCGCCCGGCGGACTCGACCGCAGCTTCGACATCCGCCGCGTCGGAGCGCGGCCAGACCCCGATCAGATCGTCGCGCCTCGCCGGGTTGCGGTTCTCGAAGTATCGGCCAGCCAGCGGCTCGACCCAAGCACCGCCGATGAAGTTAGCTCCCACACCTCGCCTCGCCTCTCCTCCTCCCATCCCTCTCACCTCCCCTTCGCTGACCTTCGCTTCGCTACGGTTCTTATGTCGCTCAGGCATCCGTCGCACTTCCGCCGTCCACTCGCCCGCCGCACACGCCACGCGCGCGCACGCACGTTACTGGAAGAACTTCGCCGCGTCGCGTAGCCATGGTCAAGGGCACCCACTACTAAAACCAACCGCTGAAGAGCACGATGGCGACGAAGACTCCGACGAGCGCCGAGTAGAAGACCCACAGTCGCCTGAAGGAGAGCGCGGGATGCGTGCGCTTCGCCATGCCGGCCAGAACGGCGCCGGAGATGGCGGCGGACGCGGCCCAGAGAGCCACCATGACCAGATACGACCTCGCGTCCATCGTCGCCGGTGCTATCCAGCAGCTCGCTGAAGGATCACCGTGAGGCAGAATCCGGTCACTTTTTTCCTTCCCTATGTCGCTCGGCGCGCCTAGCTTTCAACTACAGGGAGAACAAAAAGAAACGCACGAGGCGATCCGATGCAGGAACGCAAGCCCGCCTGGGACCGTTGGGGCCGCCTGTCCCCGACCAGTCTTCTCGTCATCCTGATCCTGAGCACCGGAACCATGATCTGGCTCTCCCAACGTTCGCGCGCCGGCCGCGCTCGCATGGACGAAGAGCTCAGCCGCGCCCCGGCGCCCACAGGCGAGTGCGGCATCCCCGGCACGCAGGGCTGTGACGGGTTCGAGGCCGTCGGAGAGCTTACGGGCGTCTCGACGGCGCAGTCCGCCTCGAGGCAGCCGTCGGCACGACTGTCGGCGTCCGAGACGTGCAGGAATAGTGGCTACCTCTGTCAGACGCTCGAGTCTCAGGATTCGCTGGTCGTGGTTCGCTGGCCCGAGAGCGCGTTTCCCCTTCGCATCCACGTGCCGCTCCCGGCCGTGGAGCCGGCCAGCCTGGCTCGGGAGCTGCGCAGTGCGGCGGTGTCGGGGCTCATGGCCTGGAGCGGACACCCGAGTGAGCTGATCATCAGTGAACGGTCCGTCGCGACGCCCGCCGATATCGTGATCGAGTGGGTGCCCGATTTGGGCGGGCAGATCCTCGGGCAAGCACGCTACGAGTGGGAGAATCGGGATGGCCAGATCATCTTCCGTGTGCCGAGCTTTCTGCTGTCCTTGCGCACGGGCCGCGGCAGCTACCCGTCCCGCGATCAGCTCCAGCTCACCGCCGCGCACGAGATGGGACATGCGCTCGGGCTCCCGCACAGCGACTCTCCCGAAGACGTCATGTTCCCCACGAACACCGCCCGGAGCTTGTCCGTGCGCGACTATCGCACGGTCGAGGCTCTCTACCGCCTGACCAACGGAGCGCTCATCGTGAGGTAGCGATTCGCTACTCCTCCCTCGCCAGTCCATACCGCTCGATCTTCTTGTAGAGATTGGACCGCGGCATGTCGACGCGACGGGCCGTCTCGGAGACGTTCCAGTCGTTTTCGCGGAGTTTGTGGAGAATGAACGCCCGCTCCGCGCGCTCCTTGAAATCGCTGAACGTTTCGGCGGAGAGGAGATCGGCGGCCAACGCGGCGGTGCCGCCGCGATCGGCCAGCAGCATGCGCACCGTCCCCACGTCAATGACCGGGCTGGGCGCCAGGATCATCAGGCGCTCAATGGTATTGCGCAGCTCCCGCACGTTGCCCGGCCAGTCGGAGCGGCGCAGCCACTCGATGGCCTCCTCCGAGAATCTTTTCGGGGGAAGCCCATCACGCTGGCAGAGTCGGTGTTCGAAGTGTTGCACGAGCATCGGGATGTCTTCCCGGCGCTCGCGCAGCGGCGGGACGTGAATGGGCACCACATTCAGGCGGTAGTAGAGGTCCTCGCGGAAGCGCCCAGCGCCGATCTCCTCGAGAAGATTCTTGTTCGTGGCCGCGATGACCCGCGTGTCGACGTGCACGGGCTTCGAGCCGCCCACGCGCGTGACGACTCCTTCCTCGAGCGCCCGCAGCACCTTGGCTTGCGTAGCGGCCGACATGTCGCCGACCTCGTCGAGGAACAGAGTTCCTCCCTTGGCCTGCTCGAACTTCCCGGCACGGTCGGAGACGGCCCCCGTGAAGGAGCCCTTGATGTGGCCGAACAGCTCCGATTCGATCAGCTCGGCTGGGATCGCGGCGCAGTTCACCTCGACGAACGGGCTCTGGGCTCGCCGCGACAGGCGGTGGATCGCCCGTGCCACGAGTTCCTTCCCAGTTCCGTTCTCCCCGACGATGAGTACGCGAGCATCGGTGGGTGCCACTTTCTCGACGCGTTCGAGGACCTGACGAATCTGGAAGGAGGCACCCACGATCTCGTAGCGTTCCTGCACCTCATCGCGAAGCCTGGCCACATCGGCGGAGAGGCCGCGCAGCGCCAGCGCGTTGCGCAGCACGACCCGCAGGCGATCGGAGTCCAGCGGCTTCTCCAGGAAGTCGAACGCGCCCCGGCGAGTCGCGTCGACGGCCGTATCGATGGTCCCGTGTCCGCTGATCATGACGACGGGTACGTGCGGATCGTGCTCGCGGATTCGCGTCAGCGCCTCGAGGCCGTCCATCTCCGGCATCTTGACGTCGAGGAAGATGGCATCTGGAGTAAAACTCTCCAGCAGCGCGAACGCCTCCTTCGCCGAGGCGGCTACGGCGACACGGTGCTCCTCGTACTCGAAGAGCTGACGCAAAGCCTCCTGGATGCTGGCTTCGTCGTCAACGATCAGGATCTTAGCTCCCACACCTCCCCCTTCCTTCCCTCCTCCCACCCATCTCCCTTCCCCTTCGCTGACCTTCGCTTCGCTTCGGTTGGCCACGGATCGCGCAGGTCAGTGAAGGAAATGGTGTCGCGCCGACGCGCCGCCCAACCTCACGCAACCGTTCGTTGCGTGCAACCACGGGGCGTTGGTGCAGAACCCCCATCACGGCGTCCCGATCAGGTACAGACTGTCGTTCACAATGTACGCGGCGGTGACGGACTCCGGCAGCGAAAACGCCAATGCGTTCGCCGGCACGTCCGGCTCGGCGCGACGTCCCAGCGCAGCCAGAATATCGGGGACGAACCGGCGCGGGATTGGAACGCGTGCGGCCTCGATCCCATTCACCAATACAGCGGCGCGCCCGTCCGTCAGCGGTATGAGGGCCGTCTCGATGCGCACGGGCACGGTGTCCGGCAGGAAGGCGATCACCTCGACAAGCTCGGCGATGCGGGGGAAGGCCTCGACCGGCACGCGACCGGAGAGAACGGCGCGCCCGTCTTCCAGCGTCACGCCCGGTTCATGGATCGCGGTCGGCAGCGAGGGGCCGAGCTTGTAGCGGAGCAGACTCTCCAGCTCGGCCGAGTCGAACGAGAGGCGAACTGCGGCCGGGCTATGGTCCAGCTGCTCGATCCGTGCGAGCGCCGAGTCGGCCAGCTCGGGACTGGGAACGCGAGGCGAGACGGGCGCGCGACCTACCCAGATGCGCACTCGGGAAGCGACGTCGGGTCCCCATTTCCAGCCGGCGAACGCGGCCCCGACGAGCAGCCCCAGAAACAGGAGCAGCCCGGTGCAGCCACGCAGGAAGCTCACGAGTCGTGCCTCCGTTCACCGGCGACTGTTACGGCTGGCCAGGCGGGCGCTCTCCACGAGCGTGTAGGTCGAGCCGGACGCGGCGAGCTGGCTCCGCATCAGGTCGATCCTGTGCACCCCGATCTTGGCTGAATACGTCGCTTCGCTCGCGAGCTCATCGAGTCTGCGGAACTGACCCACCGTGGCATCGCGCTCCGCCCGCCCCAGCGTAATGTGCGGCTGGAAGGCGCGCGGCTCCCGTTCGAAGCCCAGCGCCGAGAACTCCCACTCCAGATCCTGCTTGAGGCAACGCAGCGCGGGGGTAGGATCCACGCCTGCCCAGATGACGCGCGGGCGGCGCAGGGTCGGGAACCCCCCGAACCCGCTCAACTCGAGCTCGAAGTCGTAGGTCTTCTCCGCGACGCGCCGCAGAGACTGCATGATGCTCTCCTGGTAGTCGGCCAGAATCTCGCCCAGGAACTTCAGCGTGATGTGTACGAGATCCGGCGGCACCCAGCGAACCGGGTAGCCGGCCTCGCGCAGCGGCCTCGCCGCCCTGTGGATCCGCATCTTCTCTTTTTTCGGGAGATTCACGGCAATGAACAGTCGCATCCTGCGTTCAGCTCCTCGTTCCGGCAGTCGACCTGCGAGTACACCTAATGCACCAGCCAGCGGGACCACACCTCATACCACTACGAGCCCGCGCCGCACGAGTGCATCCACAGCGTGCAGCGCGGCGTCCACGTCCTCATCTCTCGATGCCCAGCCGAGGGAGAAGCGGACCGCGCCGCTTGCGGCGGTCCCGAGTATGCGGTGCACCTCCGGCGCGCAGTGGAGCCCAGCTCGCGTCATGACGCCCCACTCCCGGTCGAGGCAATCCGCCAAGGTCGGCGAATCCAGGTCAGCGCAGCGGATCGTCACGAGGGGCACTCCGTCCGGCGCGCGCGGAGAAAGAACGTCGACACCCGCGATGGACGTCAAGCCTTCCCAGAGTCGAGTCTTGAGGCGCATTTCTTCCTGACGCACCGCGTTTACCGTCGTCTTCTCCAGGAACGTGCACGCGGCCAGGAGTCCAGCGATCCCGGGGGCGTTCAGAGTGCCCGCCTCGAGATGGTCGGGCATGATCGGTGGCATTTCGCGCGAGAGCGAATCACCGCCGGTGCCACCCGTCATGAAGGGTGCGATGTCGACGCCCTCGCGCACCCAAAGACCCCCGGTACCCTGAGGGCCGAGGAGCCCTTTGTGGCCGGTGAACGCCACCAGGTCCGCTCCGTCAGCTTCCAGGCTGCAAGGCAGATGGCCGGCTGCTTGCGCCGCATCCACGAGTACGAGGGTGCCGGCATCGTGGGCCAACCTGGCCAGCGTACGGAGCGGCATACAGGTCCCGAGCACGTTCGATGCGGCATTGACGACCAGGAGTCGCGCACCGTCCAGGGCACGGGCCGCCTGCGTGAGATCCACGCCGCCATCCCGGTCGCCCGCGAGCATCCGCACACGCACGCCCCGTTCCCGAGCCAGCCGCTCGACCGGGCGGAGCACGGAATTGTGGTCGTAGGCACTGACGACGACGACGTCATCGCGCCGAAGCACGCCCCACAAGGCGGTGTTGAGGCCGTGCGTGGCGTTGAACATGAACGCGATGCGGCCCGGATCGCCCGGTAACCCCAACAGGCTTGCGAGCGCCCGCCGGCAGCGAAGCGCTATGCGCCCCGCCTCCAGGGAGCGGCCGTAGCTGCCCCGGCCCGGTGTTGCCCCGATCTCGCGCAGGTATGTGGCGACCGCTTCCGCCACTTCCGGCGGGCGTAGCGCGGACGTGGCTGCGTAGTCCAGATAGTGGCTCAACTCCACCTCACCCATCGGTCGCTTCTGGAGTGATGTCCAGGGCAACGTACCGGAAGCCCTCGGCCTTGAGCGATGCGATCAGCTGCTTGCGTGCGTGCTCGGGAATCACGCGCCACTGCGAGGGCGCCAGACGAACGGCCGCGATGGTCCGATCGTGCCCGGCAGGCTGAAAGGCCACGCCGGGCTTCGCCGTCTCGACGCTCTCATGCCCACGGACCGGACGCCGAGCGGCCATCACGAAGCCCGCAGCGGGACCAACGGCCCGATGTTCAGGGCGCCTCGCCGGTACCCCTCCACATCCAACAGCACCTGGTTGAAGCCGAGCTGGAGCAGCTCCGTTGCGAGGAGCGCTGCCCGCTCGAGCGCGGTGTCGAGCTCGGCCGGCGAGAATTCCAGCCGGACCGTCTCACCATGGTGGCGAGCGCGGAACTCGCGGAAGCCGAGCGCGCGGATCCGCTCCTCTGCGCGCTCGACCTGACGTAGCCGGTCGGGTGTGACGGCCAGCCCGTAGGGCAGCCGGGAGGAGAGGCACGGTGAGGCCGGCTGGTCCCACGTAGGCAAACCAGCCCGGCGGGAAAGCGCCCTCACATCCGCTTTGGCCAACCCTGCTTCGGCCAATGGCGAGCGAACCCCTGCCTCCCGCGCGGCTTGAAGACCCGGACGATAATCGTCGAGGTCGTCCGCATTGGAGCCATCCACGACGGCCCGGAGTCCCCGCTGGTCGGCAAGCTGCCGCAGCTTGACCCACAGCTCGGTCTTGCAGAAGTAGCAGCGGTTGTTAGGGTTAGCTGAGTAGCGCGGGTCGTCCAGCTCGTCCGTCCCGATCTCCTCGTGGGGGATCCCGAACTCCCGGGCGCAGCGCCGGGCAACTTCTTTCTGCACCAGCGGATACGCGGGGCTGACCCCGGTGACGGCAAGCACGCTCTCCGGCCCGAGCACGTCCACGGCGAACTTGGCCAGAAACACGGAATCCACGCCGCCGCTGTACCCGACGCAGACCGAGCCCAACCCTTCGAGCACGTCGGTTAGGCGTCCGACCTTTGTGTCAATCGAGTCCCCAGGGGCTCCTGGCACCATGTCTATCCCTTTCCGAGCCCTAACTTACCGGTCTCCGACAGCAGCTACAAGCCGCACTATACCCCACCTCCCGTAGGCCGCGCGAAACGTCGAACCCGCCAACGCGCTAATCCGCTTGCAGTACTACGGGACGAACGTGAACGTCACATCAATAGGACAGGTCCCTACGGGTGTTTCCGTCTCGACCGTAAAGGCTGCGCTGAGCCGGAACACAGAGCTAGCGCCTGCGCACTCCGGCTTCAACGCATGGAGTCTGCCACGGGAGTCGAAGCCGAGGCCAGAGCTGGAAGGTATGTTGCCGGGCTTCAGCGCGTTTTGCGGGGTCCGGACGAAGGATCTGGTGCCCGGGCTCCAGATCGCGATGCCGTAGCCGAAGGACGCCAAGTAGAGTAATCCGTCCGGGCCGAAGGCCGCTGCCGCCGGGAACTCTCCGAAACCGGTATGGTGCTCGACTTCCCTCAACAGCTCCACATCGACCACGGACAGCGATCCGTTTGCCTTCCCGAACGAGCCGGAGTTCAGCACGTAGAGCCGGCCGTCCGGACCGAAAGCGCCATCGCCCGGATTGAAACCGGTGAGGTTGATGGTGCCGCGCACGGCAAGGGTCGCCGCGTCCAGCACCGTGACGGTGCCCGCACGAGCCGGGCTGAAGTCGGGTCCCAGCTCGGCGTTCAGGACCGCGACCGTGGTTCCACCGAACAGAACACGCTGCGGATAGCCTCCGACCCGGACATCGGCTCCCCGCGCGCCCGTGCGCACATTCACGGGAGTGACGGAGTTCAGGTTGGGGTTCCCGGCAACGATGACCGAGTCGTTCACGAAAGCCACCCCGGTCGCGCCGGAGTTCGCCGGCAGCGCCACCGTGCGCGCGACTCGCCGGTTGGCGAGGTCTACGACGACCGCCGCGGGCACAATACCCAGGACCGCCACAGCCGCCCCGCCCCGAGCCGCCAGCGTGACCGGTGAGCCATCCGGTGCCAGCCCAACCGTAAAGCGCACGTCGGGACTATCTACGGG
>JACQVC010000344.1 GCA_016209995.1 Gemmatimonadota bacterium | reverse complement strand
GTACATCGACGGCACTCCCGCCCAGTGGGTCACGCGCTCGCGCTCGATGGCCGAGAGGAGCGCGGCCGGATCGAACCGCGGCAGCAGCACCAGCGTGCCGCCCGCCAACAGGCCGGCATTCATCTGGACGGTCTGGCCGAACGAGTGAAAGAGCGGCAGCGTCACCGCCGCGATGTTGGCGACGTCTCCACCGATGATGGGTTGAATCAGGTCGCGCGACACCATGGCGTTGACGAGCATGTTCAGGTGCGTCAGCTCGGCGCCCTTGGCCTGCCCTGTCGTGCCCGACGTGTACAGGATCACCGCCGTGTCGTCCGGCGCCGCCGGGTGGGTGTCGAAGTCGGGAGGCTGACGGTGCATCAGCTGCGCCAGCGTGCGGCTGCCGTCGATCGGGCTGCGCGTCGCCGCCGGATCGGCGGTCATCACGATGAGGTCCCGGCAGGCCGCCGCCACGTCCATCCCCGCCTGCGCCATTTCGGCCATCGGCAGCTCGGACGTCCCCTCGAAACACAGGAAGACCTTGCTGTCGCTGTCGCGCAGGTGATACGCGATCTCGCGAGGCTTCAGCAGCACGCTGAGCGGCACGACGGCTCCACCCGCCTTGAGGATGCCGAGGTACGCCACCGGGAAGTACGGCAGGTTCGGACACATCAGCGCGACGTGGTCGCCGGGGCCGATCCCCATGGCCGAGAGGCCCCCGGCCACCTGCGAGGCCATGGCGTGCAGCTGCGCGTAGCTCAAGCGCACGTCGCCGGACACCACGGCCGTGCGCGAGGGGCCGCGCACGAGCTGCTGATCGAGGATGTGGGCGAGATTCAGCGCGGTCGGGGATTGCTCGGCCATCGAAGGGCATTCTAACAGCCGTCTCGCGTCCCGGGACGTTGCGACCTGATTTCCCAACAGCGGACGCTGCGGCCGCGTCTAATAGGTGTGTGACCGATGCCCAGCTCGTCGAACGGGCGCGCGGCGGCGAGGCGGCCGCGTTCGGCGAGCTGGTGACACGGCACGGTGCGGCGGTGTATCGCACGGCGCTGGCGGCGCTTCGCTCGCCGGCCGACGCTGAAGACGTCGCCCAGGAAGCGTTCGTCCTTGCCTACCGCCGCCTGCGGGCGTTCCGGGGCGAGTCGAGCGTCAGGACCTGGATCCTCGCCATCGCCTGGCGGCTGGCGCTGACGCGCCGCCGCAGCCTGCTGCGCCGGCTGAGACGGCTCGTGAGCCTCGTCCCACCCGCGGACGGTCTGGCGCAGTCGATCGCGCCGTCGCCCGAGGAGCTGGTCGTAGACGCCGACCAGTTGAGGCACGTGCGGCGCGTCATTGCGACGCTGCCGCCCGCACTCAGAGACGCGCTGCTGCTCTCGGCGGTCGAGGAGCTCGGCTCGGAGGACATCGCGGCTCTGCTTGGTGTGCCGCCCGGCACGGTGCGATGGCGGATATCCGAGGCGCGGCGGCGGCTCCGCGAGAAGCTCGCGCGCATGGACCGCTTCGAGGCGGGCCTGGAGGGCTCGTGACGGAACCCGACGATAGAGACGATAGATTCGACCCTCACGTCGACGAGGCGGTGCGCCAGATGGTCGCGGGCGAGCCCGCACCCGGCTTTGCGCGCCTCGTCATGGCTCGCGTGGAGGCGTCCACGCCCCGTGCGGGGTTCGCGTTCCCATGGCGTGTCGCCGCGATGGGCGCAGCGGCCGCGGCCATCGCGCTCGTGATGCTGCTTTCCCGCCGGCCGGCCTCGCCCGTCGCGCCGCCGGCGCCGGCCGTGGCGTCCAACCCGAGCATTCCGGCGGGACCACCGCCTGTCACCGAGCCAGCCGCACTCGCGACCGGGCCGCGGCTTGCGGCAGCGGCGACGCCCGAACCGGTGCCGCTCGTCGAGCTCGACCCCATCACCATCGTCCCGATTGGACTCGAACCGATCGAGCTGCTGGATACGGGCGTGGCGCTCGTCGAGGTCGCGCCGTTGATTGTCGAAAACCTGGAGATATCGCCCCTGGAGGAGCACCAATGAGCATGCGTTCCCTCGCGTATCCGGTCGCGTTTCTGGCGCTGTCGGCGCTCGTCCCGCCATCAGCCGCGTCGGCGCAGCCCCCCGCGCCTCGTCCGACGGCGCCGGCGGTGCAACCGGCGGCCCCGCCGCCGCCGCCACCCCCGCCCCCGCCAGCGCCCGACCCGCGGGAGCTGGCGAACGTCCGGATCGTGGTCACCATCAGAGCCGCCGGCGATCCGGCGTACTCCAAGACGTTCACGCTGACGGTGGGCGACCGGGGCGCCGCGCAGATTCGGGGAGACCAGCGCGGCAGCGGCACGAATCGCTTTCTGCACGTGGACGCCCGTCCCCGGATCGTCGAAGGCAGGATCCGGCTGAACCTCACCTTCGAACACGACTTGCCGGATTTCTCCGGGTCGGCGCCCGGCCCGATCAACGTGCTCACCGAGAACCTGGACGTCGTGCTCGACAACGGCAAGCCGCTCGTCGTCGGCGAGCATCTGGACGCCGCGAGCGGCCGGCCCATCACCGTGGAGGTGACAGCGACGATACTCAAGTGATCGCC
>JACQVC010000341.1 GCA_016209995.1 Gemmatimonadota bacterium | reverse complement strand
TCCGGCTCGCCGTAGACCACGCCGCCGCTCGACACGTAGATGACGCGACGGACCCCCGTGGCGCGGCACGCCTCCAGCAGGTTGAGCAAGCCCAGCGTATTGATGCGCGCGTCCAACGCGGGATCCGCCACCGAGACCCGTACATCGATCTGCGCCGCGTGATGGCACACCTGGGTGAAGCGCGCCTCGTGAAAGAGCGCGCTGACGGCCGCGTCGCAGATGTCCATGTGCACGAAGTGGGCGCCGGCGGGGACATTCTCGCGCTTCCCGTGCGAGAGATCATCCAGGACCCACACCTCGTCTCCGAGCGCCAGATAGGCTTCGGCCACGTGGCTCCCGATGAAGCCCGCACCCCCCGTCACGAGGATTCGACGACTTTTTGCCACCTTTTCCGCGTCAGGGACCTGGTGGTCTGGAGATCAGAGATTACGGAACCAATCTCTGCTTACTCGTCCAACCCGAACATCTCCCGCGCCGCCTCGATGAGCGTCTCGCTTCGCCCGTTGGCAGCGCCGCGGCGCAAGTGCACGGTGGGCGTGTGGAGGAGCTTGTTGAGCAGGCGGCGCGACATCTCTTCCACGGCGGCGCGGTCCTCGTTGCCGAGGTGGCTGAGCCGCTGGAGCGTGCGCGCCAACTCTTCTTGACGCACGCGCTCGCCTCGCTCGCGGAGGGACCGGATCACCGGCACGACGTCCAGGCTCGAGTACCACCGCCAGAACTCGTCGGCGCCCTCCGCTACGATGCGCTCCGCCGCGGGCACGGCTTCGCCACGGCGGTGGAGCGTGTCCCCGACAATCTGCTGCAGATCATCGATGTTGTACAGGAAGACATTCCGTTCTTTTCCGACGTCCGGCTCCACGTCCCTGGGTACGGCGATGTCGATGATGAACAGCGGGCGCGGGGGCCCCAGAGGGAACGCTCGCCGGACAGTATCGAGCGTGAGCACTGCATGGGGCGCGCCGGTGGACGAGACCGTGATGTCCGCATCCCGCAAGGCCGTAGCGAGGTCCGCGAAACCGATGGCACTGCCCCCCAACCGCTCAGCCAGCGCCTGAGCACGCTCGCGCGTCCGGTTCGCGACGACGATGCCCTGAACGCCTTCACGCGCGAGAGCCTCCACGGCGAGCTCTGCCGTGTCTCCGGCTCCCAGAACCAGAACGCGACGCCCGCGCAGCGATCCGAAGATCTTGCGCGCCAGCTCGACGGCGACCGACGCCACCGATGCGGAACCGCGACCCAGCTCCGTCTCACTGCGCACGCGCCCGCCGATGGAGAGCGCCGTCTGAAAGAGCCGCGAGAGAACCGCGCCGGCGAACGGCGGCTCGACCGGCGCGAGCGCGGCGTACTCGTACGACTCGCGCACCTGCCCCTGGATCTCCGCTTCGCCGAGCACCATCGAGTCCAGCCCCGCGGCTACGCGGAAGAGCTGGTACACCGCGTCACGCCCTTCCAACCAGTACAGGTATTCTTTCGCCGCCTCGGGCAGCGGCCCGGCTCGATCCGCCAGGATGCGCTCGGCGACCGCCCGTCCCTCGCCACCCGCCTCGATATCGGCGTACACCTCTGTCCGGTTGCACGTGGACAGGAGAACCGCCTCGTGCGCGACGCCGGAGGCGCGCAGCATGGCCAGAGCCGCCAGCGCATCGGCGCGACTGAATACGAAGCGCTCGCGCACCTCGATCGGCGCTGTGCGGTGACTGACACCGAGGATCGCCAAGGACATGCGGAATGCGTGCTCCTAGCTCGTCTCGTTGGCCATTACAGGAAGGTGCCCCCCGCCACCAGCGTGACGCGGAGCAAGACGTACGAGACGACTACGACGGCGAATCCCACGATGACCATCAGGGCTGCCCTCCGACCTCCGCCGCCAACCGTGCGGCGGCCTACGAGCACCGCTAGAAACACCAGCCAGGTGAGGAGCCCCCAGATCACCTGCGGATCCTTGAGCCCCAAGGCCTGCCCGAACTGCACGCCCCATAGCCAGCCCAGAAGCAGCGCCAGGCTCAGCGCCGGAAATCCCACGGCCAGGGCACCCCTTCCCAGCCGGTCCAACGTGCCGAGCGGGGGCACGAACTGAAAGACGCGACCCAGCCTCTTGGTCTTCAGCTCGTGGAACTGAACAAGGTACATGGCGCCTGCCGCGAAGGCGATTGCGAGTCCCGCGTAGGCGACGAAGGCAAGCGTGACGTGCAGTGCGAACCACGGACCACGGAACGCGAGCGGCGCGCCGGTCGGCCGGATCCCGATCATCAGCGCGGCGCCCTCGAGGATGATGATCAGCGGAACGACCAGCAGACCCACTCGCTTCGCCTCGCCCTGCGCCAGGATCGCCAGCAGAGAGATCCCCAGCACAAGGGCGAGACTCGAGAGCGACGGCGACAGACCTACGAGTGGAACCGTCTGAAAGGCGAGGGAGTAACGGACGAGCGCTACGGCGTGAACGCCGACCGCGACCGCCACCACCCAGGGCGCGTACACCTCACTGCGTCGTCCGCCTCCCCTCAACAGTGAGTGCAGCCAGAGCAGGCCTGCGCCGGCGTACAGGAGCAGGGCGACGGCATGGATCACGCCGCCCTCACGACGTAGACCCGGGGTCCCCACGCAAACGAACGTTTGCGTGGGGTAAGGGCGTAGGGCGCGTCCCGCTTCATGGCATCTTCAGGCTCAGCTGAGCGCGCAAGCCCTCGGGGCTCAGCGGCAGGATCGTGCTCAGCACGCGTACGCTCGCCGTAGACGGCATCACGTGGACCACTTGCAGCCGGCCCACCGCGCTCGGTGAGGCGCGGCTCTGCGCCGAAGCCATGACCACGAATTCGTCCCCGACCGCGATTCCCTGGTTGGAGCCCGCGTTCAAGAACGCGATGTCGGATGGGCCGTACAAGGCGCCGGGATCGCGAAAGGCCACCACCTGCGCCTCCAGCCCGCCTTGCACCGGTCGCGGGTGTATGCCGGGCCGCTCGACGTAGGGCACAAACGGCCGGATCTCATCGCCGATCATCATGCGGTCGAGCTCGGTGCTCACTACGGCCGTCGCCGCCGGGCCGTTCACTCGGGAGACCGTAACGACTCCCACCGGCCGAACGATGCGACCGTAGTCCGGGACCCGCCGCTCGATTCTCACGATCAGAAGACGGTCCCCAACGCCCACCGCGCCCGCAACCCGCAGGGAGAGATCCACCGCGTCGAAAGGCCGCGCCATCCTCGCGCTCCGCGTCGCGCCCCCGCTCTCCAGCACGGCCGTCACTCGACCGGCCGCGGTATCCAACGGTTCCGGCTCTATCCACCCGGCCGCGTAGTAGTCCCCAGCCTGCACCGCCGGCCGCTCCTCGGGCGGACGAACCAGGACGGTGGGGCCCACCGCCAGAGGGTCTCCCGACCCATAGAACACCGTACGCTGCGAGGCCTCCGGGGGAAGTCCTGCAGGCTGCGTGGGCAGCATCGGCATGGGCTCGACCGCCGCCTCCACCGTCACGGCCTGCACGACCGCCGGCGCCGTTGCACCCGCGCTTGGAATGACGAGCTGTTGGCCAGGAACAATGAGGTCCGGATTCGTAATCCGGTCCTGGTTGGCCTCGTAAATGGATCGCCACTGACGGGGATCGCCAAGATACTCCCGCGCCAGCCGCCAGAGCGTATCACCCGGCCGCACCGTATGGCTCGTTGCCTGGGCCTGGACTGCCATCGCCTCGGCACCCCCACCAGCTCCCAGCGCCAGCACCAGGAGTCCTACGTTCACGCAGCGTCGCATGACGGTCACTCCGCGTTGATAAACAAACGTTTTGCGCACCCACCGCACATATCCCGAAAATACCCGCGCGTAAGGCTACCGGTCAACCAAATTTAGCGGGTGAGCGGCTCAGAAGAACGCCGATGCCAGCAGGATCAGGTCCGTCCGCCGCCAGCGTGCGCGACCTCGCTCGGTCGCCGCCGACAGCTCGAGCTCGACCCAGGTCCAGGGACGATAGGCCGCCTTGACCGCCGCACCCACGGCCCGGCCCGGCCTCTCCGCCTCTAGGAGGTTGAGCCACCGGCGCTCGAGCACCGTCCCCGTGACGTCGACGCGCAGGCGTGTCTGCGGGCGGACATAGCGGGCCTGAACCAGGTGCTGGCTGCCGTACCCACCCAGCGGATGACCCAGCGGACCGCGGTCTACCTGGTATCCGCTCTGAAACCGGCGGTGGTAGTACCAGTAGGCGGGAAGCGTATCACACCAGGAGCAAATCCGTGCGCCCCGGCCGAAGGCCGCATACTCGTAGCGCATCGCGATCTCGGGGCGAATCAGCGCCAGTAAGCCCGCCACGATGGCGGGATCGCTGAAGGACCGGTCCAGGTCCTCGAAAGCCATCTCCGCATAGACCAGCGCCGGCACACCGACACCAGCGAGTGTGGCCCGCGCCTCGAAGCTCACCTTCGAGTCGTCGCGCGTGCTGTTTCTTCCCAGCAGAATGCGAACGACATCGGCGAAGCCCAGTGACGTCGAGTCCGGCGGATAGACCTTCGGGTCGTACGGCGCGGCTCCGCCCTTGAAGTACCCGCCGAACAGCAGGGCGCGGCTGGTGCCCAATTGCAGCCAGCCAGCAGGCTGCAGCGTGATCCGCAGCGTGGCGAACCAGGGGTCGTCCACGGCTCGGTAGCCGGACAGTCGGAAGATCCCGAAGTGCGCGCGCGCCAGTCCAAGCCCGGGCAGTCGCGCGGGCGAAGGCGAGCCGAGGAGCAGCCCATCCAGCGGGACGTGGTCGTTCAGGACAATGCCTCCCCCCTCTCCGCCACCCAACTGAAACGCCTCTCGCCCGGCGTAGAACCACAGTTTGGACGTTCCGATGCCCGCACCCCCTCGCCGGAAGCGCGGGCGCTCGGTCCCATTCCCTGCTGCGTGCTCGACGAACGCGAAGGCGCCGGCTGGGGCCTGCTCGACGCGGAGCGCCAGCTCCGCCAGGGCACCCGAACCGTTTGCGAGCGTGCCGCCGACCGCGCGGAACCCGGCGGTCGCTCGCCCCCTCGCCGTGATGCCGGACGGAAGGGGAAACTCCTCCTCGAAGCGGAGCAGTGCGGCCTCGATCCACTCGCGCAGCGCTGGATCGGCGGCCGGATTCCGCGACGCATCCTGGAGGACCGTCCTCAGGGATTCGAGTGGAAGAGGCCGCGCGGCGGAGGTTCCGGGCGGCACCACGCCCGTAGCCTCGAGCATCTCAACCAGGGTGTAGCCCCAGTGGTCGCCGGCGGCGGGCACGCCCGGGCGCGGAGCCGCCTGCGCAAGCAGGAGGGTATGCGGGAGCAGCAACAGCACCGCTATGACGGCAGCGGCCAGAGGCCGACCGCCGGGTACC
>JACQVC010000340.1 GCA_016209995.1 Gemmatimonadota bacterium | reverse complement strand
CGGTGCTCACCGGCGGAGCCACGCTCGGGGTTCTCTTGACGCTTTTCCTGTTGGGAGGGGCGGTGATCCGCGATTTCGCCGCGGTGCTGATCGTAGGGATCGTCGTTGGTACGTACTCGTCCATCTTCATTGGTGCGCCGGCGCTCCTGATCATCCGCCGCTACTGGGCCGACAGGGCCAAGAAGACCCCTGCCACGGCCTGACGGGACCCGCTCTCCGTACTCCGTGAGCCAGCCGACCGCCGGGACGGATCACTCCACGGCGCCGCGCCTGTTCTTCGACAGTCACTGTCATCTCACCGACTCCCGCTTCGCTGCCGATCTGAGCGCCGTTCTGGCGCGCGCACAGGCAGCGGGCGTGGCGGGAATCGTGACGGTGGCCTCCAGCGCCGCGGACAGTCAGTCGGCGCTCCGTCTGGCGGAGTCGCACCACGACACGCTTTGGTGCACGGCCGGCATCCATCCGCACGAGGCAGCCGCCGCCACGCCAGACGATTGGCAGGCGCTGCGGGATCTGGTCGCTCACCCTCGCGTCGCGGCGATTGGCGAGACGGGCCTCGATTACCATTACGAGCACTCGCCCAGGGAGGTGCAGCGGCGACTCTTCCGCCGGCACCTCGAGCTGGCGGCGGAGACCGGATTGCCGATTGTGGTTCACGCGCGGGACGCCGACGAGGATCTCGTGGCCGCGTTGGCCGAGGCGCCCAGCGCCGTGCGCGGCGTGCTGCACTGCTTCACCGGCGGCCCCCAGTTGCTCGAGGCGGCGCTGACGCGAGGCTGGTACGTTTCCTTTTCCGGACTGGTGAGCTTTAAGGGCTTTGCCGCTGCGGACGCGGTTCGCAGGGTGCCGCAAGAGCTTCTGCTGATCGAGACCGATGCACCCTACCTGGCGCCCGTGCCCCAGCGCGGCCGGCGCAACGAGCCCGCTTTCGTGATTCACGTTTGCGAAGCCGCGGCCAGGATCCGTGACGAACCAGCGGCGGATGTCGCGGCTCGAACCACGGAGAACGCGCGTCGATTCTATGGACTGTCGCTGGGCTGAGCGCTGATCGCGGCTACGTATCATGTCGCGTCGGATCCATATTCTTCCCGATGCGGTGGCCAATCAGATCGCCGCCGGCGAAGTCGTCGAGCGTCCGGGTTCCGTGGTGAAGGAGTTGGTCGAGAATGCGCTGGACGCCGGAGCGACTGTGGTCGAGGTCGTGATCGAAGGCGGTGGGAAGCGGCGCATGCGCGTAAGCGATGATGGCGTGGGGATGGGCCGCGAGGACGCGCTTCTCTCGCTGGACCGACACGCGACGAGCAAGATCTCCGAGGCCTCCGATCTGCGTGATGTCGCGACGTTCGGCTTCCGCGGCGAGGCCTTGCCGTCGATCGCTGCGGTGTCGCACCTCACGCTGGAGACGGCGGATGGACAGGATCCCAGCGGCACTCGCATCCGGGTCGAGGGCGGGCGCATCGTCGGCGTCGAGGACCTCCCTCGCCAGCGCGGAACCACGATCGATGTTCGCAACCTGTTCTACAACGTACCCGCGCGCGCCAAGTTCTTGAAATCCACGAGCGCGGAGGCGCGAGCCGTGAGCGAGGCGCTGATCCAGCTCGCGCTCGCGTATCCCGCCGTGGCCGTACATCTCATCTCCGATAGCCGCGTTCTCCTGGATCTGCCGGCGGTCGCCGACGAAGTGGCGCGCGCGGAGGGCATCTGGGGCGAGGAGGCGGTCGCCGAGCTGGTGGCGTGCGCCGGACGGGAAGGGGATGTGGAGCTGCGCGGGATGGTTCAGCGTCCGGATGCCGCGCGCCCGGGTGTGCGGCGAGTCCACCTGTTCGTGAACCGGCGGCCGTTCCGCGCGCCGCACATCGTGCGGGCCGCCGATCGCGGCTACCGCACGACGATTCCACAGGCCGCCCGCCCGTGGCTCTTCCTCTATCTGCAGGTACCGCCGCGGGCGGTCGATGTGAACGTGCATCCGACGAAGGCGGAGGTGAAGTTTCGTGACGTCGCTGCCGTCGAGCGGCTCGTGGAAGAAGCGGTCCGCGGCGTGCTCGGCGGCGAGGCGAGCGCGGCCACCCTGGATGGACGACTGGCGCGTCCGCGACCCGAGCGCACGCTGGCCGCTGCGCCCGTGGGTGAGGGAGGATCGTCGCAGGTGGCCGGCTCGACGCCTGCGGCGGCCCCCGCGCAGATGGCTCTGTTCGTCAGTGGTGAGCCACGTGCCGAGACGTCGTTGGCCGCCGAGCGGGAGCTGTCCACTCCGCCGGCCGCTCGGCTCTGGCAGCTTCACGACACGTACGTACTGGCGGAGACGAGAGACGGACTCCTGATCATCGATCAGCACTCGGCGCACGAGCGCATCCTGTTCGAGCGGTTGATGAGCGACTTCGCAGCGGGAGGCGCCACCAGTCAGCGGTTGTTGTTCCCCATGACCATCCGGCTGTCGCCGGCGGAGTGTCGCGTGGTCGAAGAGGTGCAAGGTTTGCTGACGCGAGCCGGATTCGAAGCGGCGGCCTTCGGGGGCACGACCGTCATCGTGCACGCGGTTCCGAACCCGCACCCCTACTTCGACTCCGAGCGCTGCTTTCGCGAGATGATCGCCGAGCTGACGCACGGATCCGAGCTGGTGCGCTCCGCTCGCAATCAGCATGAGCGCATTGCCATGACGTTTGCATGTAAAGCTGCGATCAAGGCGGGTCAACGACTGGACGAACGAGAGCTGCAGCAGTTGTTCGATCAGCTCTTCGCCACGCAGCTCCCCCATCACGATGTTCATGGCCGTCCGACGATTGTGCGTCTTTCGCTGGACGAGCTGACGCGCAAGTTCGGGCGCTGATTCCGCGTGAAACGTGTACTTTCGACGCGATGGCTGCGCAGGCGTTGGCCATAGTCGGCCCGACGGCGTCGGGCAAGAGCGTGCTGGCGATCCGGGTGGCCCAGCGGCTCGGTGGTGAGCTGATCAGCATGGATTCCCGCCAGGTCTATTGTGGCCTGGACGTCGGCACCGCCAAGCCGTCCCTGGTGGACCGAGCGCGTGTGCGTCACCACGGCCTGGACCTCGTGGACCCGGCGGAGCCGTACAGCGCGGGTCGCTTCGCCCGCGACGCGCGCCGCTGGATCACGGAGATTCGCGGTCGAGGGCACGTGCCGATCCTGGTCGGCGGCACCGGCTTCTTCCTGCGCGCGCTGAGCGCCCCGATCTTTGAGGAGCCGGATCTGAGCCCGGGGCGACGCCGAAAGCTGAAGGAGTGGCTGGCGCAGCGCAGCGTCGAACAGCTGCGCGACTGGGTGCAGCTGCTAGAGCCGGCGGGGAGCGTAGCCGCGAAGGCGAGAGACCGGCAGCGCCTGAGTCGGATCCTGGAGCTTGCGCTGCTCACCGGAAGGCCGCTCTCCTGGTGGCATGCGCACGCGCCTTCGCGTCGCAAACCGGTTCCCCTAGCCGTGATCGTGCTGGCGGCCAGCCGCGCCGAGACCTATCGGCGGATCGATCAGCGAGCGATGCAGATGCTGGCCGACGGAATGGAGGACGAGGTGAAGAGGCTGCTGGCGAGCGGGTATAGCGAGCACGGTCCCGGGCTGAGTGCGGTGGGTTACCGGGAGGTAGTCGCCTACGTTCGTGGTAAGGTGGACCGGGCGGAAGCGCTGGCGCTCATGCAGCGCGCCACGCGCCGGTATGCACGTCGCCAGATGACGTGGTTTCGTCATCAGCTGCCCCCCGAGGCGGTCTGGCTGGAT
>JACQVC010000349.1 GCA_016209995.1 Gemmatimonadota bacterium | reverse complement strand
TCGAGGCGGCGGAGGAAGCGCGCCGGCGCGCCCAGCAGGCCATCGAGGTCGGCGGGCTCAGTGCCGCCGAGGAGGCCCGGGCGCGCGTCTCGCTCGAGCGGGCGCTCGTTCGCCTGCGCGTCAGTGGGCGGAGACGCCGTCGAGGCTAGGCGGGGAACCCATGTGTCGGCCACTTTCTCTGGGCCGCTCCAGATAGGACAGACGATACAGCGGCGCTGAAGCAGAGTCGGAAACTAGGGAGATCAAGCATCACTTGTCAGTTCGACGGGGCCAAACGTAAACTCTCTCGGCAGGGGAGGGGCGGGGGCTGGCATAGGAGGCTCACCCGTGGAGCGGCCTGTCGACAGCGTGCGTCTTCGGATTCCCACACGACTCACGCCACTTCAACTTTCCGTCCTCGAGCAGTTGGCGCTCGGCTATACAGACAAGGAGATCGCCGAACACCTGGGGATCTCCCCAGCCGGCGCGAAGAAACACCTTGCCGCGCTGAGGCGGCGCTACGTGGTGAGCAACCGCGTTGCGTTGCTGCGCTCCGCTATCGAATCTGGAGCGATACGCATCGGTACAGGCGCCGAAACTCGCTCCGCGACGGCCGACGCGATACGTTCGAACTCGGATGCGGCTCGCTGCATGCGGCTGGGGGCGGGGGTGGCGTACACCGTCCAGGGTCAATCTCAGCGGCGAGCGGATCGTACGTTGGAACCGACTCGGATTCCCTGATGTAGAGGTAGAGATGGAGGGTCCCGGGCCGTTGCGCTTGCTCGCGGTCGCTGCTGGGCTCACTCTCTTGAGTTGCGCGTTGGAGAGCCGCCCCTTGGCGCCGTCCGCGGCGCCGGCTGAGGCGCCCGTGCTCGCGGAGTGCCACCCCACGCTTGCGTTCATGACGCCGCCCCAGAGGGCGCTGGAGTTCTTCGCGGCGGGCCAGTCTACGTCCGACCCGCGTTTCCGTCGGCAGCTCGAGACGGCGAACTGGTACGGCAACGAGGCGATGTGGGTCATCCTCCCGCGGGACGGAGTGATCGAGGGGTGGCTCTCCTTCAAACTCCCTCCCTACCGCTTCGAGCGCGGGATCGTGTACTACAAGGCGCGGCGGCTCGACGGACCCGAGAACGTCTCGAGGCGTCTCCTTGGGCCGCAGCATTACGGCGACCTCGGGTTCCAGGCCGGAGGTCCGACCCTACCGACCACCGGCTGCTGGGAAGTGACCTACATGCTCGACGACGGCCGGGATTCCCTCCGCTTCATAATTCGGGTGCGTTGACGAGCGGCTGGTCGACTCCCGACAAGACGTTCGCCGGCCAAGCGGCGCGGCGGCGGGTGTAGTCCCGAGCCGCGCCGCTCGAAAGCCCGCTTATATCCTCATGGCGGCGAAAGCGGGCACTGCCCGGCGCCGACGATCTCGGCCGCGGAACAAGCCGCCGGACAGTCTCCGGTACAACTCTGGTCGGCCGTGTAGTGCTCAAAGCACCGCCACTTGTCACCCTGGAAGCAGCAGTCCCACGACCAGACACACACGTAGCCGCTGCACGCAGTTGGGTTGTTGCACAGGTCGCAGCACTTGTAGGCCACGGCCGCGGCCGTCCTTGACAGACTGAACGTCGTCGCCACGAAGGCGACAGCAGCTGCGGTCGTCCGCGTGAGGAACCGCCGGCGCCCGATCTGACGTCCCAGGTATTCCGCGAGTCTCTCGCCCATCTTCGATCACCTCCTTTCTCTTCGGGTTAGCTTCCGCGGTTAGGCTTCGCGCCTAGCGTCCGATCGTGTGCGCGAGCCAAACGATCGTCACTACAGCCGTTGACGCGAGACCGACGGCATGCGCTCGCAGCAAGTCCGCGCGGCGAGCGTCGATCTGCTCGAGGAGAGCGGGGCCATCTGCAGCGTGGCGCATCATTCCTGGAGCGAGCCACACGCTCAGAGCGCGACCCACCCAGTGCGATGCGAAAAGAACTGCCGCGAACGCAGGGCCTGCGGCGAGCGCCACGAGTGCGAGGATCCACGTTCCGACGAGCGTGATCCGAGTTGAGAAGACGAGTCCGAGGTCGATTCCCCACAGTAGTGCCGCGGCTGGGGCCGGGAACCTCTTGGCCCACCGCGAGTCGGTCTGCCGCCTGAGCTCGGGGATGGGAACCCGCCGACCGATGAGCGCTGCAACAGCGGTGCCGATACTCGCTCCCGCGGCGAGAGCGAGGATCACGGGTGACGGCAGTCCTTGTCCGAGGAAGCCGATCGCGAGACCCACGGCCGCGCTGGCGATAACTCCCGCGAGCGAATAGGCAGTGACGCCCAGCGCCCATCTGGAGCCTCTGTGCGCCACCTTCCCGAGGGGCGAAAGCGCTCCAACGAGCGCCATCCCTCAGAGCCCGACAAGCTGTGTCCATCCGAAGACGACCGCGCTGCCGAGCAGGCCGAGCCGGATGTCATGAAGCGCTGCCGCACCGGCGACGAGTAGCGCCGCCGCGGTCAAGATCGTGGTCACCACCGTCACCGATAGGGTCCGCGCTACGCGAGGCGCCGGGCGGCTCCGCCTATGCGCTAACTGGATCACCTGTCACCTCTTGGCTGCGGCGCAGAAGCTCATTCAGGTCTTCTCGGTGGACAGGCGTACCGTGTGAGACGATTCGGCCGCTTTCATCAACGATGACGGCGGTCGGCGTAGTCAGGACGCCGAACCTCAAGCTGAGCTCGTCAGACTCATCGGCGATCGTCGGACTGATTCCGTAGCGGGCGGCGATGAGTCCGCACTCGGCTCGTGACCCTTTGCACACGAGGAGCACGTGACCCATGACCTTGTGCTTGATGGCGTGCAGCTCAGCGAGCGTGGTCAGGCAGGTAGGACAGCTCGGCGAAACGAACAGGAGCGCAGTGAGTCGGCCGGCGATCGTGTCGGTACTGACCGCGCGGCCCTCCAAATCAACGGCGAAGAACCACGGCGCCAGCGAGCCCTGCGTGGTATCTGAGAGCCTGCGGGGGAGAGCGCCAGCAGCCACGATGCGGACAACGCCGAGGAGGATCACGGTCTGGGCAACCACGACGACCCACAAGACCGCGTACGAAGCGCTGATCAAGAGTTCCATCATTTGCCTCCCAGACGGGGTGCGGCGGTTGGCGGCGCTATCAATCTCAGCTCGTTGGCCCGCGTGAGCCAGGTTCCGACTATCACGAGGCCAGCGGCCAGTGTTGCGGCGCGCAGTAGGTTGAGCGGTGGCGTCGCGAGCACACTGCCGACGACCAACGTGCCTCCGGCGTCCATGCCAGGCGCGCTGCCCAGCGCGAACAGCGCCCCGCTCCCAACGAGTACGAGCCGGAACAGGCT
>JACQVC010000348.1 GCA_016209995.1 Gemmatimonadota bacterium | reverse complement strand
CTTTGACAGACTTCGGGGGATGCTGTATCTTACTGATAAGATCAAGCTGAAGCCGGAGGGAATTCATGTCTAAAGTGTCCACCACGAAGCTCTCCTCCCGGGGTCAGGTCGTCATCCCGGAGGAGATCCGCCAAAGACTTGGCCTGGAGCCTGGCGCTCAATTCGTCGTCATCGGTGAAGCTGACACCGTGGTCCTTAGGCGGATCCAGCCACCGAATCGTAAGCAATTCGACGCCTTACTCTCTCGGGCCCGCAAGGCGGCGAAGAAGGCTGGTCTTCGCGAGGCAGACGTCGCTGCCGCAATCCGCCGCGTTCGCGGGGCTCGTTGAGGATTGTCGTCGATACCAACGTCCTCATGTCCGGCATCTTCTTTGGCGGGGTGCCGGGCGAGATCCTCGATGCATGGAAAGAGGGTCGCATCGCCCTCGTTGTAATCGCCGGACATCCTCGACGAATATCGCCGCGTCGGTGAGGAGCTAGAGGCTCAACGCGGAGACCTTGAGTTGTGCCCGATCCTCACGTTGCTCGCGAGTAGCGCCGAGGTCGTGGAGGCGACCGCACTCGAGGAGGGCGTCGCCCGCGATCCCGACGATGACAAGTTCATGGCGTGCGCCGTGGTGTCGGGGGTGTCCGTCGTGGTCTCTGGAGATCTGGATCTTCAATCTGTCGGTTCGTGGAAGGGGATCCGGATTCTCTCCCCTCGACAATTTGTGGACGAGTACCTTTCGGACCTGGGTGCGAACGAAGACACTGCAGACTAAGGTTCGCAGAGTGACGGGGGAACATGAAGCCGGGCTCGGACTATCGCCTAACCCTGAGCTAACGCTGCGCCGCGCTGCGCGCGGCTTGTCCTTCCTTGTGTCGGGGGAACACAGCATGCTGTTGAGCGTAGTGATATCGTCGAAGGTACGGAGTCGTCCGAAGAGCGGCGGGCCTCGTTAGCTCGGATACGTTAGCCGAAAGAGCGTCCGCGGGCATGAAGGAGGCGACGCGCTGAGCGTGCGAAGTGTGGATGCGCCCCCGCGCTTTCGCGAGGCTTCGGACAGTCGGCTTACCGGTGCACAGCTTAGTCGTCTTTCTTCTTTCGGTTGCCAGCCGCCTCGAACGTAAGGACTGCGTTCCCACGACGCTAAGTAAGAAGGGAGATAAAAATGGCCAATGGTTTCTTCGTCTTAGTGTGGACAGGTTCGGGGACCAGCTGGATATCACTTTCGTGCGCCTGAGCCGTTCCGACGCGACGCTGAGCGCGTACGATAGCCGCGAGGGCACGGCCCGCCTGCCGCTGCTCCGGCTTACGCTTGAGGTGGAGCTGCGCTCCTTGGGCTATGAGCAACCAAGGAAGATCTACGCCGTCTACTACGGCGGCGGGAGCGACACCGGCGAGTGCTTCGGCGGATCGTATCCACCGAGCCGCGTCGGCAATATCGCCATCGCAGTCGTGAAGCGGGGGACGCGGTGCGAGGAGGCACGCAACCTGGTCTTCTCCGACGGCACCCACGCGATCGCGGTAGCTAACCTGCACGAGGCATTCCACACTATGGGCTTGGTTGGTCGGTGCGCGCCGCACCACAACCAGGAGAGCGGCGGACACGTCATTGATGACCCTCAGGACATCATGTCCGCGAGCTTCCCCCGTGCGCTACCGCTGAAGTTCGACGCCGGCCGCGACGACTATTATGGCCACGGGAATCCTGCCTGCCTCGACCTCGCGAGCAGCCCCTTCCTGCTCCCCGCGCCGGCTGTGGCTGAACTGCCCCCGCTCTGGCCAGTCGGCGCCGCCCAGGCGCGCGCATGCGCCGAGGAAGCTTCCCTTCGCCCGGAGGAGTCCGCCCAGCGATCTGGCGTCGTTTTCGACAATATGAGCAACGCCTCGATCCAGCTCTTCCAGCTCACGGCGCAAGGCAGGACCCTGCGGGACACGCTGCGGCCGTGGATCGCCTCATACCAGGGCAACGTGTCTGTCGGAAGCGCCTGGCTCGCGGCAGACGCGAGCGGGAACTGTCTCGCCATCTTTGTCGCCCAGACGAGCTGGACGCGAGCGAGCCTCCGCCCGAGGACGTGAGCTAGTAGCAGACTGCGGGAGAGACGACGAGGGCGGACGCTCCTTCGTCTAACCCTGAGCTAACGCTGCGCCGCGCTGCGTGTGGCTTGCCCTTCGCGAAACCCGCCTTGCTTCGGGGGAACACAGCGTGCTGTTGAGCGTAGCGATATCGTCGAGGGCGCGGAGCCGTGCGAAGAGCGGCGGGTTCGCGACCTGCCCGGAGTGCTCGCCTATGGTGACAGTGAGTCAGAGGCCAAGGCGAATGTGCAGGCCACACTCGGTCTACGCGGCGTCGCCCACCGTTTGGAGCACGGCCACGCGGACGCCGAACTTCTAACGATCACGCTCGCTGTCGGATGAGCGAGTGGCCGAGCGCCGCCTCGCTGCGTGCTCGGCCACCTTGGAACGGATTGGTTGGACGGTCGACCGTCCTGACCAGCCGCCTTCAACGACGCGAAAGCCTGCCGGTGAACAGCGTCCCTGTCACCACTACCTATTGCGTGAGGACGAGCGGCCTGCTGGTGAGTGTGCTCGCATCGGCGCCCGGCTTCTGCACGAACTTGTTGACCCAGCCGCCGTCGAAGTTGGCGACGTAGATCGTGCCGTCATCGCCCACGGAGAGCTGGTGCGGACGCGACAAGCCACCTTCCCAGGTGCCCGCCGTCTGTCCGTATGTGCCCCAATGGTACTGGAGCACGCCGTCCCGGCTGTACTTGAGAAGCCGGTTCAGTCTCGCCGAGACGACCCAGACCCAGTCGTCCTCATCGATGACGATGCCGACGGGATCGTAGATGTTGGGCCATTCCTCGATGAACTCACCGTTCTCCGTAAAGACCTGGATGCGGCCGTTCGTACGGTCGCCGACATAGACGCGGTGGTCCCGGTCCACGGCGAGGCCGTGGACGAGGTCGAACTGTCCCGGGCCGCTCCCGAGCTCACCCCACTCCATCACGTATTCGCCGGCTGCGTTGTACTTGACGATGCGGGAGTCCCAGTAACCGTCGCCGAGCAGGAAGCTGCCGTCCGGAAGGAAGGCCAGCACGGCCGGATCGCCGTACGAGTACGGACCCGGGTG
>JACQVC010000342.1 GCA_016209995.1 Gemmatimonadota bacterium | reverse complement strand
CGCCAGCTCGAGGGTGCGAAGATGCTCGAGCCGATCTTCCGCCAGCAGCCGGATCATCCCGGACTGGCTCACTACATCATCCACGCATACGACTCGCCGCCGAATGCGCGTCATGGCCTGGACGCGGCGCGTCGCTACGCGGGAATCGCGCCATCGGCTCCGCATGCACTGCACATGCCGTCACACATCTTCACTCGCCTGGGCTACTGGGACGAATCCGTAGCGACAAACCGTCGCTCGGCCGAGGCGGAGGAGAACCCCCCTGGGCGCTTCCATCCCTGGGACTACATGGCCTATGCCTATCTCCAGAAGGGACGCGACCGGGACGCGCGGGGGGTCGTCGAGGAAGCGGTGCGCGTCGCCGAGCGTGCAGGTTCGCCGCAGCTGTACGGTAACTACAACCTCGTGGCCATGCCCGTGCGCTACGCGGTCGAGCGCAGCCAGTGGGCCGAGGCCGCCGATCTCGTGGTGCACCCCACCACGACGCCCTGGGTCGAGGCGCTCACTCGCTTCGCTCGGGGGATCGGCGCGGCGCGCAGCAACCGCGTCGCCGTGGCGCGCGAGGAGGTGACGGCACTGGCCGGCCTCAAGCAGGCGGCGGAGCGCATGAGAGAGACGTACTGGGCCACGGCGATCGAAGGACAGCGCCTGGCCGTCGAGGCCTGGATGGCGCGCAGCGATGGCCGCGACGCGGAGGCGCTGCGCCTGGCGAAGCAGGCCGCGGACCTCGAAGAGACACAGGAGAAATCGCCGGTGACGCCGGGACCGATTCTGCCCGCGCGTGAGCTCGAGGGCGATCTGTTGCTGGAGTTGAACCGGCCGGCCGAAGCACTCGCAGCCTACGAGGCGACGCTCGTGCGCGAGCCCAACCGCGCGCGCGCGCTGTACGGCGCGGGCCGTGCCGCGGAGCTGGCGGGCGATGCCGCCACGGCGAGGAAGCGGTATGGAGAGCTGGTCGAGCTGATGGCCGAGGCGAACGGCGACCGCGCCGAACTGCGGATCGCCCGCGCCTACCTGGGACGGCGGTGAAGCAGACGATCGACGGAGCTGATCGATCGAGTAGATACCGAAACACCTACAAGAGCCCGGCCGCTCGGAGCCAACGCGCTCAGAGCGGCCGCGCTACTAGAATCCCGTCCTGACTCGTGATGCGGAGGATGCGCTCCGCCAGCGGCACCTCGCTGATCTCGACCGCGCTGCCGACGAGCGGCGCGTGCATGAGGTGCAGGCGACCGTCCACCCAGAGCGCGATCCCCGTGTGCGCAACGTCCAGGCCGTCGAGCGTGCTCTTCGCCGCGATGATGTCGCCGTTGCGAATACCGGGCGCCGCCTCGTCGATGCGGCTCTCCGCCACGTAGGTTCGTGCTCCCCCGCTCAGTCGCTCTTCGATCCCGCGGATGGCCGCCAGGTTCCCGGGATCCGCGAGCTGTCGATAAGCGTCCGGATGGCGTGACATGAAATGGATCGGCCGATCATCGGGGATGCCGCCCAGCTCGCGGCCGATCTCTCTGAGCAGTCCCTTCTGCTGGTTGTCGGCGAGCCATTCGCTGAAGTAGTGCAGGCGGCTGGGGTATCCGTCGAGCCAGCCTCCGCGATAACGGACACGTGTGAGCTCCGCCAGGTACGCGCCGAAATCGGACCGTCGCTCGCGGATGAGCCGCGCCATGACGAGCATGTTCTCGACGAACGTGACGCAGTCCAGTTCCCGGAGGTTGACCACCAAGCGCTCCGGGCCCGGCGCCTCCAGTGTTGCGGGCGTGTACGTCGTCCCCACGAACGTCGCGCCCAATCGCGCGATGATCTCGCCGAGCGGCAGCGTATCCAGACGCTCCCGCCTCGCCCATTCCATCTTCTCGCGAAAGATCTGACGATCGCGCTCGAGGTCCGTGGAGTACGGGGTCGCGTCCTGAGCGGCCCCGGGCTCGCGAGCCGCGTGCCGCACGACGGCCGTGGCGCCCGCGAGCACAAGCACAGCCAACCACGTGGTCACCGTGATGATCGCGATCCTTCGCATGCTTCTATTCTAACGCCCTGAACATTCGGCAGGGAGCCGCACGGTATCGCATGGGACGGTTCGGCCCACGGCGTTCGGCCGCCGGTTTCCACGCTATGGGGCGCCCCTTAGATTAGGGCTGGCTAACTCATGCCAACTCACCTGTATGAGCGCGTCTGACGCGGAGGGGGTGTCATGCGGAACCGGAAGCTCACGTGGAGGTCCGGACGGCCTCTAGGATTGACAGCCTCGCTGCTGGCTTTCGTGGTCATGGCGGCGTGCGGGGGAGGAGAGCAGGCAGGCGGGGAAGCCGAGCAGATGCCGGCCGCGAGCCCGGCATCCCAACCGGCGGCAGCCCCGTCCGTGACCATTGTATCGCCTGCGGAGAACGACGAAGTCGATACCGAAACCGTGAATGTGGTGCTCTCCGCAACCGGGATTCGCATAGTCCCCAGCACCGTGCGGGAGCCGGGCACGGGCCATCACCATCTCTTCATCGATACGCCCGTGAGCCCACCCGACAGCGTGATTCCTTCGGGCTTGGCCGGCATTGTCCACCTCGGCCGGGCGCAGACGGAGTTCACGGTCCAGGGTCTTCAGCCCGGGACGCACCAGATCATCGCCGTGGTCGCCGACGCGGATCATGTCCCGATCCAGCCACTGATTGTGGACACGGTTCGTTTCGTGATGGTGAGACGGTGAGGTGATGGCCGTGCCGGATCGGATCGCAGCGCTCACCGCGCTGGCGGCACGCAAACCCGGCGACGCCATGATCTGGTATGCGCTCGGAGCAGAGCACAAGAAGCGCGGCGATGCCGCGGCCGCGCTCAAAGCCTACGCGGAAGCCATCCGCATTGACCCGGATTACACGGCCGCGTTCGTGGAGGCCGGTGAGGTCCACGCGACGGAGGGGCGCCCGGACGCCGCCCGCGAGGTGTGGCAGAACGGAATCGCGGCGGCCGACCGCAAAGGAGCGCTGCGCACGAGGAAGCACCTGGAGCGACTGCTCGCGGCCCTCGAGCCGACCCAGGCTGTGGCCGGCGCCGAGGAGCGAGCGCTGCCGTCACCCATGCGGGCCCGCGGGCCGGGGCACATTTCCCGGCCCCAGGGCCTGCGCCGCGAGTCGTCCTGAGACGGGCGTAGCCCGCCTCAGTG
>JACQVC010000046.1 GCA_016209995.1 Gemmatimonadota bacterium | reverse complement strand
CGACGAGGCTCGGACCAGAAACGGACGCATGCTGGGCGAGGAAGGGCCCGGCGAGGCGATCGCGGCTCAGATCGAGGCGGCATTGACCGAAGCGCTGGCGCAGCTCCGTCAGGAGCAGGGTGAAGACCCGGCCGACTGGCGTTGGGGCCGGGTCAACCGCAGTGAGCTGCCGCACCCGATCGTGGCCGCCTATGACATCCCGGCGGTGGAGCGCAGAGGAGGCGCGGGGACGGTCGGCGCGATCGGCGCCACTTGGCGCGAGATCGTGGACTTCAACGACCTCGCGGCTTCCGTAGCATCGATGTTCCCGGGCCAATCCGCGCGTCCGGGCAGCCCGTTCTACGACCACTTCGCCAACAGCTGGCGCAACGAGGACGAGTACTTCCCGCTGCTCTGGAGCCGGGAGGCCGTCGAGGCCCGGGCGCAGCACCGGCTGACTCTGCAGCCTGGCGGCTGAGGCTAGCCAGGGAGATCAGTGCAGCTGACCGAACGGGGCGGCCGTACGGCCGCCCCGTTCGCGTGCGGGAAGTGGGATGGCTCGGGCGCTGCCGTCACTCCGCCCCGAGCACGTACCTCGCCCGAGCCAGCTCGACCCGCTGCAGCACGGCGTCCACCGTCACGCGCTCCATCCCATCGGGCCGATATTCCATGCTCACCGGATACGGCTCGCCCGGGTACCGCGCGTAGCCGTCCACGATGAGGTCCGTGTACTTACGGTAGGGGCCCGTGCGCTTTGGGTTCGTGTACCCATACAGCCCGATGACGGGCACGTCGAGCGCTCGCGCGATGTGCAGCGGTCCCGTATCCGGACTGATGACCAGGTCGCTGCCCGCGATCAGATAGACCAGCCGGCGGACATCGTTTCCCAGAGCATCCAGCGGCTTGACGCTCGCGGCGGCGAGGATGCGGTCCGCCAGCTCGCGCTCGATCGGCGCTGGTCCGCCGACCAGCAGAGCGCGCATCCCGAAATCGGCGTGCAGCGCGTCGGCGACTTGCGCGTAGCGCTCGGGCGCCCAGTTCTTCTTCAGCTTGCTGGTTCCCACCACCAGCGCGCAGACGGGGCGGTCGATCTGGGCGAAGAAAGCCTGCTGTGCCCGGCGCTCTTCCTCGCTCAACCGGATCCCCCACTCGACGGGCTCGGGATCCACGCCCAGCGCGTGCAGGAACTCGAAATACTGGTCCTGGACGTGCTGGCCCGGGCGAGGCGGGATGCGGTGGGTCGTGAAAAGCCAGTTCAGATCGCGGGCGCGGGCCCTATCGAATCCCAGGCGCAACGGCGACCGCAGCATCGCGGTGATCAGTCCGGCCTTGAGGTAGACCTGGAGGGCGAGCACCACATCGAACGAGCGTCCTGCGACGGCGCGCCTCAGCTCGCGATAGCCGGCGAGCGCGCGCACGCCTCGCCGCCGGTGAAAGACGATGAACTCGTCGACGGCAGGGTGATCGCGGACGAGCATGTGCGGGACGGGTTGGATGACCCAGGTGATGCGCGTTCGTGGATACGCTCGCCGTAAGGCGTTGACTACGGGCAGCACGTGAACCGCATCGCCGATCGCGCTCAGCATGACGACGGCAATGCCGCTCGGGGGCGCGGAGAGCTTCATTCCGCAGACCTCGCGAGCGCCTCCCACTCGCGAGCGGCCAGCGCTCGACCGCTCTTCGCCTCCCACTTGCGCAGCGATCGCGCGAGCCGGTTTCGCATGCGCGCCCTGTGCCACGACGATGAGGGCGCCACGAACCGGGAGCCATCCAGATCGAGCACGTGTGCGCGCGGCGGACGCTCCGCCCATTCGAGGAGAATGTTCTTCGCGTTCAGGTCCGGGTGCCGGATGCCGCGCTCGGCGAGCCGCCGGAGCAAGCTTCCAGCGGCCTCACACGCGATCACACGATCCTCGCCGGTTTGGTCGCTCTCGAAGAGGACATGGACCAGGTCGACGGCCTCGGGTACCCGCTCGGACGCCACATCGGCACGGTAGAAGGGCCCCGCCGGATAGATGGCGATGGCGACCACGCGAGGTGTTCCGATCCCGCGACGCCGCACTTCGATACTGGCTTGCAGCTCGCGGATGGGACGCAGCGGTCCCAGGCGCAGATATCGATCCCCCAACCAGCGGGCTACCGTGCCGCCTCGACGCTGGTGCCGAACGACCCACCAGCCCGCGCCCACGGGCACCGCATAGACCGGCCCGCGGCCCGCGAGGGCTTCGGCGCCGGGGAGTTTCGCGGCGTGGTCAAACAGCGTAGGGGCCTCGGACAAGGCCTGATCTACCCACGGCTGTGCCTCGGGCGTCGCGACAACGAGCGTCGAGCCGCGGCGATACGCGCGATAGGGCTCCGGCACCTCCGGTGTGCGCATCATTAGCGGGACCGGCGCGTGATCTCCCACAGCTTCGCGTACTTCAGGAAGGCATCCATGGCGCCGAAGGCCGATCGTATGAGCCCAACCCGTCCATCCAGTACTCCTCCTCGCAGAATGTAGTGATGGAGGAAGCGGGCGGCGGCCAGGAAAAAAGGCTTGAGCGGTCCGCTGCGCCGGCCTTCTTCCGCCAGCTGCCTGGCCGCCAGCGTGCTGTAGCAGTTCATCTTCTCGATCTGGTGACTCAGGTCGCGGTAGGTGTAATGCCGGATCACGCCGCTCTCGATCCGGCCGACGGGACCGTCCACCACGACTCGTTCGTGAACGACGGAGGGTCCGAATCGGGCGCGATCCCTGCGAAAAAGTCGCAGGTGACGCTCGCGGCGCCAGGCGCGCGCACCGATCGGACGCCCCAAGTAGAAGGTCCTGAACTCCAGCTCGAATCCGACCGAGCTGCCGGCGTCGTTGAGCTTCGCCTCGATGCTGCGGGCGAGCGCGGGCTCGACCTCCTCATCCGCGTCGAGGGAAAGCACCCACTCGCCGGTTGCCAGCTCGAGCGCGCGCTGCTTCTGGGGCCCGAACCCGTGCCAATCGCCGACGACAACGCGCTCGGCGTATCGCCGCGCCACGTCGGGCGTGCCGTCCGTGCTACCGCTGTCCAGCACGACGATCTCGTCGGCCCATCGAACGCTGTCCAGCGCGCTCTCGAGACGGTCAGCCTCGTTGAACGTGATGATGATCACGCTGATGGTCGGCCGCGATCCGGTTTCTGATCTCTGACCTCTGACCTCAGACATGTTCAGGTCGTCGTTGCGCGTGCGCGCCGTAACGTCGCAAGGCATACTCGACCTTCTCGAGCACGTCCTGGACCGCAATGCGTTCCATTCGCCCGTGTCGTGGCTCGGTGCGGCTGGGGTCGGGCGCCTCGTGGGCGTCCGTGTAGCGGTCGATGACCAGGTCAAGGAATCGGCAATAGGGCCCGGTGCGGTGCGGGTTCGTGTGCCCGTACAGACCGATCACCGGTACACCCAGGGCATGGGCGATGTGCAGGGGCCCTGTGTCCGGACTGATGACCAGATCGCTTCCCTGGATGAGCCACGTTACGCGCCGAACACTGTCTGCCAGCTCCCAGCGCGGTGCGCTGCGCGCCGCGGCGACCACGGCTGCGGCCGCGGCCTGCTCGCGAGCGGCGGGACCGCCGACGAGGAGGACGGTGGCGCGGAAGTCGCTGGCCAGTGCGTCCACGACCGCCGCGTAGCGCGACGGGACCCAGTCCTTCTGCGGATTCGCCGAGGACACGACTACGGACACTACGGGCCGGCGCTCGACCCGCTCGAAGT
>JACQVC010000335.1 GCA_016209995.1 Gemmatimonadota bacterium | reverse complement strand
GCGATCTCCTTGAGCGACTTCTTTCCGAAGTTGCTGATCTCCAGCATGTCCTGCTCGGTCTTCTGTACCAGCTCGCCGACCGTGCGAATGTTCTCCTTCTGCAGAGACGTCCTCGAGCGGACGCTCAGCTCCGCCAGATCCTCGATCGACCGCGCGAACAGGTCGCGCAAGCGCTCCGGTACCTCGATGGCCCCGGTCGGGACCGCCTTCGGCGTCACGTCCTCGCCGAACGTCAGCAAGTACTCGAGGTGCCGGCGCAGCAGCGAGGCCGCGTAACGCACCGCCTGCTCCGCGCTGAGCGCACCGTTCGTCTCGACGTACAGCGTGAGCTTATCGAAGTCCGTGCGCTGCCCGACGCGAGTCTCCTCGACCGTGAAGTTGGCCCTCAGAACCGGATTGTATATGGAATCGATGCGCACGAGGTCCACGGGCGCGTGTCGCGGCAGCGGGTGCTGATCCGCCAGCACGAACCCGCGACCCTTGTTGACGAACAGCTCGATGTGCAGCTCCTTGTTCTCCTGGAGCGTCAGCAGGTGGTGGTCCGGATTCAGAATCCTGACCGGCCCCGGCTTCTCGATCGCGGCCGCCGACACAGGGCCTGCCTTCTTGACCGTGATCTCGAGCTTGGCTTCCTCGATGCCCGCGTCCGGTACGAGCACGAAGGACTTGAGGTTCTGGATCACCTGATGCACATCCTCGACCACGCCGGCAATGGTCTGGTGCTCGTGAACGACTCCATCGATCCGGAAGGCCCACACCGCCGCGCCGCGCAGCGACGAAAGCAGCACTCGCCGTATCGAGTTGCCGAGCGTCTGTCCGTACCCACGCTCGAGTGGCTCGAGCACGAACTCCGCCCGCCTCCCATCGTCGGACGCCTTGCGGACCTCGATCCGCTCAGGCAGCACCAGCCCAGTCAAGTCTAGTTCCACTTCATCCTCCGTATTAGAACCACTCAATGTCAGCAGTCCGCGCGCTCATCTCACCGGCGACCCGCTTACTTCGAATACAACTCGACGATGAGCTGCTCCTGCACGGCCAACGGAATGTCTTGACGCGTGGGCCGCCGGGTCATCCGCCCCACGCGGTTCTTGTCATCGGCAACCAGCCAGTCCACCGGCTCGAGGCGAGTGCGTGACTCCAGGCTCGCCTGAATGCTGGCCAGCTCCTTCGAGCCAGAGCGCACCGAAACTTCGTCGCCCGGCTGTACCTGGTAGCTCGGCACATCCACGACCACGCCGTTCACGGCCACGTGCCGGTGCCGTGCGAGCTGCCGGGCCTGGGCGCGACTTCCCGCGAAACCCAGGCGGAAAACGATGTTGTCCAACCGCGTCTCCAGGCCAACCAGCAAGTTTTCGCCCGTCACGCCGGACTGCTGCGCGGCCCGCTCGAACAGGTTCCGGAACTGCTGCTCGTGCAGCCCGTACATCCGCTTTACCTTTTGCTTCTCCCGCAGCCGCACGGCATAGTCCGACGTCTTGCGGCGCCGTGCCTGCGCCTGCCCGTGCTGACCCGGCGGGTAGTTGCGCCGCTCGATCGGACACTTCTCCGTGTAGCATTTCGTCGCCTTGAGGAACAGCTTCTGTCCCTCACGCCGACAAAGCTTGCAGACCGCTCCCGTGTATCTCGCCATTCGCTTGCTTCACAACCTCATCGTCAGTGCGTCAGCTCGCTTCGGTCTTGATCCATTGAGGCACTCAGCCACTAACCCGCTCACCCGCTTGGGCGGGGTGATGGGCGGGGCTAGACCCTGCGCTTCTTCGGTGGACGGCAGCCGTTGTGTGGGATGGGCGTCACGTCACGGATCGATTTGACAGTCAGCCCGGCCGTGGCCAGCGCCTGAATGGCCGACTCGCGGCCCGAGCCCGGACCTTGCACCCGCACGTGCACGCGCTTCACGCCCAGGTTCACGGCCTCGCGCGCGGCTTGCTCCGCCGCAACGGTGGCCGCGAACGGCGTCGACTTCTTCGACCCCTTGAACCCGGCCTTCCCGCAACTCGACCAGGTGACCGTGTTGCCGGCCGAGTCCGTGATCGTGATGATGGTGTTGTTGAACGTGGCGGTGATGTGCGCCACACCCTCGGCCTCCACCACTCGCTTCGCGCGCGCCTTCTTTCCTTTCGCCACTCACCTACCTCCTGCTTTTTCCCCTTCTTCTGGACTCTTCGCGCCCCTCTTCCGAGTCTGGGCTCGCGGATGTGCCTACTCCCCTACTTCTTCGCGGCCACTCTCTTCTTACCGGCGATCGCCCGCCGCGGACCCTTGTGCGTCCGCGCATTCGTATGCGTACGCTGCCCGCGCACAGGAAGCTTGCGACGGTGGCGAGTACCCCGGTAGCAGTTGATGTCCATAAGCCGCTTCACGTTCATGGACACCTCGGCGCGCAGGGCCCCCTCCACCTTGTATTTCCCCTCGATCTCTCGCCTGAGCCGGTTGACCTCTTCATCCGAGAGACTGTGCACTCGCCGGCTCGGATCTACACCCGTAGCGGCCAGAATGCGGGTGGCCAGCGGGCGGCCGATCCCGTAGACGTACGTGAGCGCGACCTCGATGCGCTTCTCGCGCGGAAGATCAACGCCGGCGATTCTGGCCATGGCTACCCTCGCACTCTATGGAGCTGAACCGGGCAGGTCTCAGTGGTCACTCAACCCTGTCGCTGTTTGTGTCGCGGGTTCCGCTTGCAGATGATGCGTACGACGCCCTTGCGGCGGATTACCTTGCAATGCTCGCAGATCGGTCTGACGCTCGTGCGAACCTTCACGGTGTCTCTCCAAGCTAAGTTCCCGTATAGCTGTTTATTATAGCACTTCTCGGTCGCCCTCTCAAGCCACCGCTCTCACGGGGACTACCCCGACGAGATCGCCCGCCACGCCTCCAGCGCCTCGCTCCTTCGCCCGCTGGGCAGCGTGAGGATCTGGGCCTCACCGTTCGTCACGGCCACCGTGTGCTCGAAGTGGGCACTCAAGGATCCATCCCAGGTCACGACGGTCCACCCGTCGTCCCGCGTGCTCACTTCCGCGCGGCCCAGGTTCACCATGGGCTCGATGGCCAGGACCATACCCTCGACGAGCCTGGGCCCCTGACCCGGCTTTCCGAAATTCGGGACCTGCGGCTCCTCGTGCGGCTCTCGGCCGAGTCCGTGCCCTACCAGATCTCGCACGACGCTGAACCCTGCGCTCTCCGCCACGCGCTGGATGGCCACGCCGACGTCGCCCACGTGGTTTCCGGGCACCGCCGCCTCGATGCCCAGCAACAGCGCCTCGCGCGTCACCTCCAGGAGCCGTTGAGCCTGGATGTCGATGTTCCCCACGGGGTAGGTGATGGCCGCATCCGCGTACCAGCCATTCAGGCGGACGCCCACGTCCACCTTGAGAATGTCCCCTTCCCTGAGCTGGACCTTCGAGCTGGGGATTCCGTGCACGACCTCTTCGTTCCGAGACGTGCAGAGGGTCGCCGGGAAACCGTAGAGGCCCTTGAACGCCGGCGAGGCGCCGCGGTGGCTGCGAATGAGGTCCTCGGCGAACGCGTCCAGCTTCGCGGTCGTCACGCCGGGAATCACTTCGTCCCGCAGTGCCTCGAGCACTTCGGCGATGATGGCGCCGGAGCGAGCGATCGCCTCGATCTCACCTCGGTTCTTGAGCCGAATCACCGCTTCCCCACGCCGGACGTGCCGGAAGACGTAGCCGCCGAACTGCTCTTCTCGGGGCCCACATGCGCACGCTCGTTCGCGTGCGGTAAGGAGTCGAGGGTTTCCTGAATCTTGAGTTGCACTTGCTCGACCGTTCCGTCCGCAGCCACAGGCCGTGGCTCCACGCCGTTCCGCCGGTAGTATGCTACGACGGGCTTCGTCTGCTCACGAAAGACCGCCAATCGTCGCTTGATCGTCTCGGGCTCGTCATCCGAGCGACGGGTGAGCGCTGTCCCACAGCGGTCGCAACGCTCGGCCTGTCGCGGGGGTGCGAGATACGTGTTATAGACGGCTCCACACCCGGGGCAGCTCCGCCGGCCGGACAACCGACGGAGGACCACATCTTCGGGTGCCTCCAGCACGACGAGTCCATCCACGCCACGGCCCAGCTCGCCGAGTACCGGGTCCAGCGCCGCCGCCTGCTCCTCCGTGCGCGGGAAGCCGTCGAAGATCACCCCCTGTTGCGGGTCCACCTTCTCCAGCGACTCACGCACCATGCCCAGGATCAGAGAATCCGGCACCAGTTCTCCCGCATCGTAGTAGGTCTTCGCCCGGCGCCCGATCTCCGTGTCCGACCGAAGCGCCTCCCGCACGAGGTCGCCCGTGGCAATCACTCGCCAGCCACGCTCCCGAGCGAGCAGTTGTCCCTGAGTCCCCTTCCCGACACCCGGCGGGCCCAACAGCACGACGATCATTGGATAGCGGTGATCTCCTCGCCGGTCGCCGTCGTGCTGAGCGGCACGGCTCACTATACGTAACGCTGGCGTCCGCGCACCTTGACGCGCCCCTTCTTCATGAAGCCGTCGTAGTGGCGGAGGAGGAGGTGCTGCTGCGCCTGCTGGACCGTATCCAGCGCGACGCCCACGACGATGAGG
>JACQVC010000333.1 GCA_016209995.1 Gemmatimonadota bacterium | reverse complement strand
GGGCTTCCGGGTGCTGGCGACCGAGGGGACGTACCACTACTTGCGGCGCCGGGGCATTCCGGCGGAGTCGATCTTCAAGACCGGCGAGGGGCGGCCGGACATCGTGGACCATCTGGTGAGCGGCGAGGTCCAGCTCCTGGTCAACACGCCGCTGGGCAAGAAGTCGCAGCACGACGACTACCAGATGCGCCGCGCCGCCATCCTCCACAAGGTGCCCTACCTCACCACCATGTCGGCCACGAACGCCGCCTGCGACGCGATCATCGCGTTGCGCTCGCGCCCGCCCAAGGTCATGACCCTGCAAGAGCGCGCGGCCGCCGTAACGCTGCGGCCGGCCGCCGGAGTGGGTTGAGCTGCGCGGCTCCTAGTAGCGCGCCAGGTACCTCGCCGCCGTGAGAATATCGGCGGTCTGCGGGAGCACGTAGTCCTCGAGGGTCGGCGCGTACGGGATGGGTGAGTCGATCGCGGTGACGCGCAGGATCGGCGCGTCCAGCCACGCGAACGCCTTCTCGTTGATCCGCAGCGCGATCTCGCCGGCGATGCCGCCCGTGCGCGTGTCCTCGTGCACGATGAGCACGCGGCTCGTCTTCTGCACGCTCGCGACGATGGCGTCCTCATCCAGAGGGAGCAGGCTGCGCAGGTCGAGGATCTCGACGGCGAGACCGTCCTCCTTCTCGAGCGTCGCTGCTGCCTCGAGACTCTTGTGGACCATCATGCCGTAGGTCACGATGGTGAGATCCTTGCCCTCGCGTGCCGTCCTCGCCTGGCCCAGCGGCACGATGTAGTCCTCATGGGGCAGCACCTGCCGCAGGTGGGGCGCACGGTACAGCCCTTTGTGCTCCTCGAAGATCACGGGATTGTCGTCGCGGATGGCGGCCTTGATCAGCCCTTTGGCATCGTACGGGTTCGACGGGTAGACGATCTTGAGGCCCGGCGTGTGGAAGAACGCCATCTCGACGTTCTGGGCATGGAATGCGCCGGAGCGGCTGCCGCCGCCGACGGGACCCCGGATCACCAGAGGCATGGGCCCGGCGTCACGCCACAGCGAGGTCGCGATGTAATTCGTGATCACGTCGTAGGCCGGGGCGATGAAATCCATGAACTGCATCTCCACGACGGGGCGCATCCCCATGTGCGCCGCGCCGGCGGCCGCGCCGGTGAAGCCGGCTTCGCTGATGGGCGTGTCGATGACGCGCTCGCGTCCGAAGTAGTCGCTGAAGCCGCGCGTCAGCTTGAACGCGCCGCCATAGACGCCGACGTCTTCACCGAGGATGAAGACGCGCGGGTCCCGCTCCATCTCCTCGAACAGACCCTCGCTGATGGCCTCGAGGAAGGTGACGGCCTCGCCGCGCTCCGTCTTGCGGACGTGGTCGGGCTTGGTTCTGGTCGTACCCTGGGCGATCGTGGCCATGGGTTACGCGCGGGCGGGGTCGGGCGCCTCGAGCCGAGTCCAGGGCGGGCGGATCTCGACGTCCGTGTAGATCCCCGCGCACGCTTCTTCGGCCTCGGGATATGGGTCGGCTACAGCCTGCTGTGCGGCCTGCTCGACCTCGCGCGCCACGCGGCCATGCACGGCCGCCAGCTCCGCGGAGGTCGCCCATGCTGCGGCGAGCAGTCGCTTGCGGAACAGCTCGACGGGATCGCGAGCCTGAGCCTGCTCGAGCTCGTCGGCGGGAACGTAGTCCTGGGCATCGTGCTGAGCGTGCCCGCGCAAGCGGTACGTCTCGGCCTCGAGCAGCGTGGGACCCTCGCCCGCGCGCGCTCGGTCGACGGCGCGCCGAGCCGCCTCGTACGTGGCGATCACGTCGTTCCCGTCCACGCGCTCGCCGGCGATCCCGTAGCCCACTGCCTTGTCCACGAACTGCTTCGCCCGCGTCTGCAGGGCGGTCGGCGTCGAGAACGCCCAGCGGTTCGCCTCGATCACCACGACCACGGGACACCGTTGCACGGCCGCGAAGTTGATGCCTTCGTGCCAGGCGCCGGTCGAGGTCTGGCCGTCGCCACACCAGATCATCCCCACGCGATCCTCGCCACGCATGCGACACGCAAGCATGGCGCCGGCCAGTACCTCCATCATCGTTCCCAGAGGTGAGACGGGGCCGATGATCCCACGCGCGAAGTCCGTGAAGTGGATGTTCGTCTCGCGGCCGCGGCTGGGTCCCGCCCCGCGGGCGAGGTACTGGCGGAAATACTCGAGCGGCGTGCCGCCCATGACGAAGATCGCGCCCGTGTTGCGAATGAGTGGGGCGATGAGGTCGCCGGTTCCGTCCGTGCGTGGCCGCAACGCGTACGCGCACGCCACGGACTCACCCTCCTGGCCGAGCGAGCGGTAGAGTCCACCATGGACGTGCCCCTGGCGGAAGAGGATCTCGAGTCGCTCTTCCGCGGCGCGCGCGAGCGCCAGGTAGTAGTAGATCTCCTGCAGCTGCCGTCGGGTCAGTCCGGCGACCAGCTCGGAGTCGGGGGCTACGGTTCGTTTCGCCATTTGCGCATCAATGCCTCCATTGGACATGTTGCCGTGAAAGGCTGGGCTTGCGCTAGTAGGGGCTGTGCGGGGACCCGAAGGGAGTGGATATGGATCTGACCGCGGTTGCCGGCATGATCTTCACGCTGTTCCTCGCAGCGATCATCACCGGCGGTATTCTGCTGTTCCCGCTGGCGAGGCGCCTGGGTCTGCTGCTTGAGGCGAAGCTTCAGGAGAAGAAGCCGGGTGCCGGCGTTCCAGCCCAGGAGCTGAAGCGAACGTGGGACGCCATTAGCGCGCTCGAGTCGCAGGTGAAGGGCCTGTCCGAGAGAGTCGACTTCACTGAGCGGCTGCTCGAGGGGCGAGAGAAGCCGGGGCTCACGTCGGGGCAGGGGCGGTCGCTGCCGGGTGGGCAAGGCTAAAGGCTTGTCGGAAAACCGACGGTCGTCGCCTGAGCCCTAACCCGCTAACCCGCTACAGACGGAGCCACCATCACCGGTTTCCTACTGCATCCCGCGAGCGCCGGCCACGATACGGGCTGGGGCCACCCCGAGAACCAGGGGCGGCTCCGCGCTCTGAGCGCGGCCGTCGAGCAAGCGCTGCCGATCCTTTCCGGTCGGGTGACGCAGCTCGAGGCGCGGGACGCCACGGTGGATGAGCTTCTTCGAGCCCATACCGTCGAGCATGTCGAGGGAATCCGCGATGCCTGCGAAGCCGCGACGGCGAACGATTCGCTCGTGGCGCTGGATTACGACACGACGGTCTCGCCAGCGTCCTGGGCGGCGGCGTTGGGTTCAGTGGGCGCGGCGCTGAGTGCCACCGAGGCGGTACTGGCGGGAACCGTCCGCAACGCGTTCGCCGCCTGTCGGCCGCCCGGCCACCACGCCACGCGGGACCGGGCCATGGGGTTTTGCCTGTTCAACAACGTGGCGGTCGCCGCCCGTGCTCTCCTGGCTAGCCCGCAGGTCCGGCGCGTGCTGATTGTAGACTGGGACGTGCACCACGGGAACGGTACGCAGGACATCTTCTACCAGGATCCTGACGTTTTCTTTCTCTCCCTCCATCAGTCGGGCCACTATCCCGGAACCGGCAGCCCCGACGAGTCGGGGGTCGGGCTCGGGGCGGGAACGACCCTCAACGTGCCCCTTCCGGCTGGTACGGCCGCGGAGGTCTACCGCCGTCGTTTCACGGAGGCACTGGCGCGTGCGACGTCATCCTTCTCCCCCGACTTCATTGTCGTGTCCGCGGGATTCGACGTCATGGCCGGCGATCCGCTGGGTGGCCAGCGCCTCGAGCCCGCAGATCTCTACGCCATGACTGTCGAGCTGAGCCAGCTCGCGCAGCGGTTTTGCGGCGGCCGCTTGGCGGTATGTCTGGAGGGAGGGTATGAGGTGCAGCGCCTGGGCCAGGGCGTGGTGGCCGTGCTGCGGGCGTTGGCCGGGATCGAGATGAGTGACGGGCGGCTGTCCAGCTAACCTCAGTATTGACAACGCCTACAAGGTCGCGGGTTGACCTCCCCGTCAGGCCGCTTCTACATTCGACTATGCCTTCCACAACCCAGACGCGCACCGAAGCCGTGCGTGCCGGGCCGTCCATGTTGGATCTGGTCCGGCTCAGTCGTAAGACTCTCTTCCCGCCGGGCGGCAAGGATCTTTACCGGCATATCGCTCGTCTCACCGACATGTCGCCCGGGCAGGAAGTGTTGGTCGCAGCCTGCGGGTCCGGCGTCACGATCCAGTACTTCGTCCAGGAGCTGGAGGTCGTCGGTTCGGCGACCGACTTCGCTGAAGAGATCATCGCAGCGGCGGAAAAGCGGGTGCAGGCTGCCGGAATGAGCCACCATCTGCACTTTCAGGCCGCGCCGCTCGATCGACTGCCCTACCGCGACTCCGTCTTCGATATCGCGATCGGCGAGCTTGCGCTCACGGCGCGGGTGGATCCCGAGGCGGCGGTGCAGGAGCTGGTGCGCGTGACGAAGCCCGGCGGCATGGTCGTGCTGATCCAGCTCGTCTGGACCGCACCGGTCCCGGCCGAGCGCCAGGAAATCCTCATCGACCACCTGGGCACCCGACCTTTGATGCTGGTCGAGTGGAAGAAGCTGCTCCGCGAAAGCGGAGTCGTCGACTTTCACGTCGAGGATTGGTCCGACGCCGAAACGGCGTTCCGCCCGCAGGTCAAGATGCCGTTTCCCGTCTTCGCTGAGCTTTTCACGCTGTGGGAGCGGTTGCTCATCTTGCTGCGCGCCTGGGCTCACTGGGGCTGGCGAGGCGTGGGTGGCGCGCTGGCGCGCGAGCGGGAAGTGCATCGGCTGCTGACGGACGAGCGCCTGGTCGGGCTCGCGCTGATCAAGGGCGTGAAGTGGAAGGCGGCGGACGTCGGCGCGCAGGCGGAGCGCGCGGGCACCCTGGGGGCGGCGGCGACGGCTGGGTCTGCCCAGGCCTCGGGCGCTGGCGGTGCGGGAGGCGCGGGCCTGGCGGAGAGAATTTCGCGCGAGCGTTACGGGGCCGGTCACGCGATCGGCGGCGGCTGAGGGCGCAAGCCGCCAGGATCGTGAAAGAATCCGCCGGCTCGTCGGTGGCTCACCAGGCCAGTCGTATGGCGGAGATCCAGCACGCGCTGGGTGACGCCGCGCTGGACGGCTGGCTGCTCTTCGACTTCCGCGGACGCAATCCGGTCGCGGCCGCGCTCGCTGGCGTGGGGCCGCTGAGCCGGCGCTGGTTCGTTTTGATCCCGCGGACCGGCGAGCCTTGCGCGCTCATCCATGCCATCGAGCAGGGGCCCTGGGCTTCCTGGCCCTGGCGTCGGCGAGTCTATACCGGCTGGCGGGAGTTGGAAGCGGGGCTCGGCGAGCTGCTCACCGGTTCTCGCCGCCTGGCGATGGAGATCTCGCCACGCTCCGGCGTGCCCACCGTCGACCTGGTTCCCGCGGGTATTCTCGAGCTGGTGCGCGCGCTGCACGTGGAAGTGGTGACTTCGGGCGATCTGGTCGCTCGCTTCTACTCTCGCTGGACCGCTGATCAGCTCGCCGGGCATCGCGAAGCCGCGCAAGTACTGGCGCGCGTCGCAGCGGAGGCGTTCGAGCGCGCGGGCGCTGCGGTGGCGGAGGACGGCGGGCTGATGGAAGGCGCTCTCGCAGCCTGGATCCGCGGAGCCCTCGAACAGCGAGGTGTGCGGGTGGGCGCGGACTGCGGCGTGGCCTCGGGCGAGCGCAGCGCCGATCCTCACTATCATCCCGAGGGGTCGGGCGCCCGGATCCAGGCGCGCGAGATCCTGCTCGTGGACCTGTGGGGCAAGCGTACCGAGGATGGTGTCTTCGCCGACCAGACCTGGATGGCATACCTCGGGGACCCGCTGCCCGACGCGGTGGTCCCGCTGTGGGAGGCGGTACGCGACGCACGCGACGCCGGTCTGGCGTTCTTACGGCAGCGGGCGAGCGCCCAGACGCCGGTGCGGGGCTTCGAGGTGGACGACGTGGTGCGCGGGGTCATCGCGCAAAGGGGCTACGGGCGCTATTTCACCCACCGGACCGGTCATTCCCTCGACCGTGAGCTACACGGTAGCGGCGCCAACCTGGACCACTATGAGACTCGAGATGACCGGAGCCTCATCGCGGGTACCGGTTTCACGATCGAGCCGGGTATCTACATCCCTGACTTCGTGGGTTTGCGGAGCGAGATCAACGTGTACTGGACCGACGAGTCGGGGCCCGAGGTAACGACGCCGAATCCGCAGTCGGCGATCGTCGAGATGCCGGCGCTGCGGGTTGCCGGCTAGGAGCCTGGCCGAGTCAGGGTCCTGGGCGCCGGGCGGGGAGCTACCCCCTCGGCCCTACAATTCGTCGCCAGCTCTGCCCCATCGCTCACGGCGCATGACGCAGCTCATCGACGTAGCCCTGCCTATTCCGGTTGACCAGCTCTTCACGTACGCCATCGACAGCGACTCGATACCGGAACCGGGCACTCGCTTGCTCGTGCCCTTCCGCGGCGGTGAGCGCGTGGGCTGGATGGTCGGTCCCGCGACGCAGCACGAGATCCCCGACGGTGTGCGGCCCGTGCTCGACGTGTTCGAGCAACGACCGTCCGTGACCGCGCAGCTGCTGAGCCTGTGCCATTGGATCGCCGACTACTATGTGGCGCCGCTGGGCATCGCTCTCCGAGCGGCGGTCCCGTCCGTGCTCGTGGACCGCGCGACCGATGCCGTGACGCTGGTCGGCCCGGCGCCGAAAAACCTGGCGCGCGGCGAGGCGCGACTCGTCGAGCTGCTGACAGGGCGCAAGGGCCCGCAGCGCATTGCGGCGCTGAAGCGGGCGCTGGGGGGACCAGGGGGGCCAGGGGGGCTACGCC
>JACQVC010000332.1 GCA_016209995.1 Gemmatimonadota bacterium | reverse complement strand
CGACGGCGGTGCGCAGGTCGAGGACCGAACCCGACTGCGCAGCTTGACGAACCGCGTTGGCCAGGGACCCGCGGACGGCGACGGCAGGGGTCCTCCCGGCCGGTCGCACCTCGCCGTCGGGAGCGGGCAGCGCGGCGCCGTTCGGCAGGAGGATAATCACGCCGGCCGCGCCGCGGCCTTCGGCGACCCGAGCCTTGAAGTGCGGATCCGCGTTGAGCGAACGGCCGTTGGGTGACTCGGGGTCGCCGGCCTCGAGCACGACGATCTTGCCGGACAGGTCGAGGCGGCTGTACGTGTCATTGGGATCGCCCGGCCGCGTGATCCCGTGGGCTCCGTAGATAGCGGGGGCCTGGACGGTCGCACTGCCCGAGAATCCGTAGGGGATCCAGTCCTGACCGGCGGTGTAGCTGCCGCCAGGCACGCGGAGCGCGTTGGTCGAGCCGAGTCGTGCGCCGATGCGCAGCGGGAAGGTCTGGAAGTAGGCGCCGTCCTCGCCCGCGGGCGCGAGACCGAGCTGACGGAACTGCGCGGCGATGTACTCGACCGCGCAGCGCTCGCCGGGTGTCGCCGCGCCGCGGCCCTCGAGGGCATCGTCCGACAAGTAGCGCGCATGCGCGATCGCGCCTTCGAGTCCTCGCGCCATCTGGAGGGCCGGGCAAGCCGCCGCTGGGCGCGCGGACGGCGCAGCCTGAGGCGATGCGGCGCCATAGGTCACAACGGTGATGAGCAGGACGAGCACCCACAAAGGAGCGCGATATGTGGTCATCCTCACTGGACTCTGCCTTTCCCGCGCTTCTGCGCGCAGACGAGCGGCAGCCATCGACGACACGTGCGATGTCTGATGCAGGTTCATCGGGGTGGCGCCACACAGCCTCCCTGGCCACCGTCTCCGTCCTATCGCTCGCCCTCGCCGTAATGATCGCGCCGGTTACGGCCGCGGCGCAAACCACGAGCGCTGCGTCGCTGCTGGACTCCAGGGAGATGCACCTGCGCAACGTCCGCCAGCTCACCTTCGGCGGCCAGAACGCGGAAGCCTATTTCTCCTTCGACGGCAAGCGCTTGACCTTCCAGAGCACCCCACGCGAGGGCGGCTGCGACCAGATCTACACGCTCGATCTGGCCGACGGTCGCGTGAGCCGCGTGAGCACGGGTCTGGGCCGCACGACCTGCTCGTACTACTACCCCGCGGGCGACAGGATCCTCTACTCCTCGACGCACCATTGGGTTCAGCAATGTCCCGCGCCGCCGGACATGTCCCGAGGCTACGTATGGGCGGTGTACCCCACGTTCGACATCTTCGTGGCGAACGCGGATGGCTCGAACCTGCGCCAACTCACGCATTCCTGGGGCTACGACGCGGAGGCGACGTTCAGCCCACGCGACGACCGCATCGTGTTCACGAGCATGCGGGACGGCGACCTCGATCTGTACAGCATGAACCCGGAGGGTGGAGATGTGCGGCGGCTGACGGATCGGCTGGGTTACGACGGCGGCGCGTTCTTCAGCCCGGACGGATCGAAGATCGTGTACCGCGGTCAGTACCCGTCCACTCCGGAGGAGGTGACGGACTACCGGGCGTTGCTGGCGGACGGCTTGATCCGCCCGACTCGGCTCGAGCTGTACGTGATGAACGCGGACGGCTCGAACAAGCAGCAGATCACCAACAACGGTAAGGCAAACTTCGCGCCGTTCTGGCACCCGTCGAGTCGGAAGATCATCTTCGCGTCGAACGTCGATGACCCGCGCGGCCGCGATTTCGACCTGTACCTGGTGAACCTCGACGGCAGCGGCTGGGAGCGCGTCACCTACACGCCGGATTTCGATGGCTTCCCCGTGTTCAGCCCGGACGGGCGCTATCTGGTCTGGGCGTCCAACCGCAACCAGGGCGCGCCCGGGGAGACGAACATCTTCATTGCGGAGTGGGTGGAGAGGTAGCCGGCGAACCCGCTAACCGGCTTGGGTGCGGTGTGCGGAAGGGACGTACCGCAGAAACTCCGTGATGATCCGGTACGTCAGGCCCCAGACGATGTCGTCGCCGACCTGAAACGCCGGGAAGCTGCGGGGCCCGCCGCTCACCTCGATCAGGGTATCGCGGGCCGCGCGCGGGTCGGTGAACGTGGCCAGAGGCACCCAGATCGTGGCGTCTACCTCTGCGGCATTGGCCCGCGCCATCGTTCCGTCGGGTACGGTCAGTACGAAGGGTGCGATCTGGATACGGGGCAGCTCGGCAATCCTCGGTATGACCAACCCAAGCCGACCCAAGAACTTCCCGATCCGGAACAAATCGATTCCTGTCTCCTCCTGAGTCTCGCGGAGCGCCGTGTGCAGTAGATCGGGGTCTTCCGGATCGCGGCGCCCACCGGGCAGCGCCATGTGGCCGGACCACGGATCGCGTTCCGAGCGAGCGCGTTTGATGAGCAGCAAGTCCGGTTCGGGCGACGCACGCAGCACCAGGGCGACTGCCGCTTGCAGGAAATCACCAGACGGCGGCTCTGCGTCGCTGTACGTGTCCGGGCCCGTGCTTTCGCCACCGTCCCGAGAGTTGGGGAGGGCACGGCCGAGCGCCTCCCGCAATTCCACGAATGGCGAGCCCGGCTCCCACTGCGAATGTGCCATGCCTGTACTATAGCTAGACGTCGCCTGCACCGTCACCCTGGAGCGGGTTAGGCGCGCAGACGCTAGCCGACGCCAACTGCGGTGCGCGCAGCCAGTCGTGCCGTGCCGTAGCCGGCGAGGCATGGGGTCTCGGTGTTGGAAATCCCGGTCCGTCCCGGTAGACTTGCAGGCATGAGCGGAGAGAACGAGGGCCGCTTGACCATCCTGGTGCGACTGGGCGCCGAGGTCACGACCAAGTCCCGACGCACGCGCCAGCGTTTCCAGGACCGGCTCATCGCGAACATCCGGGACGCGCTCCGTTCCGCGAACGTCGAGTTCCGGGTGCAGAGCCGGTGGAGCCGCTTTCTGGTCGAGGCTTCGGACCGGGTCGCGCTGTCCCGCATCGCGTCGGTCTTCGGCATCAGCTCGGTCTCCGAGGTCGAGGCGCGCGTACCGGCCGACCTCGAGCATATCGTCGCGGTGGGCGAGGAGCTGTACCGCGAGCGGGTGCGCGGGAAGAAGTTCGCGGTCGAGGCCCGGCGAGCGGGCGCGTACCCGTTCAATTCGCAGGACATCCGCGTGCAGCTGGGAGCCGCGCTGAATCGGTACGCGGCGGTCGATCTCGACGAGCCGGACGTGACCGTGAGCGTCGAGGTCAGGGAGGGCGAGGCGTTTCTGTACAGCCACCGGCTGCCCGGAGTGCGAGGCTTGCCGCTGGGCGTCGAGGGCAAGGCCGTGTGCCTCATTTCCGGCGGCTTCGACTCCGCGGCGGCCGCATGGCTCATGCTCAAGCGGGGGATTTCGCTGGACTACGTGTTCTGCAACCTGGGGGGAGAGGCGTACGAGCGGTCGGTCGTCTCCGTGGCCAAGGTGCTGGCGGACGAGTGGAGCTACGGTGACCGGCCGCGGATCCACATAGTGGACTACGAGAAGCCGCTGGCAGCGCTACAGGGTGCGGTACGGGACCGCTACTGGCAGGTGATCCTCAAGCGGCTCATGTACCGCACCGCGGAGCGCATCGCGGCGGACCTGAAGGCGGAGGCGATCGTCACGGGCGAGTCGGTCGGTCAGGTGTCCTCGCAAACGCTGGGGAACCTGCGCGCCATTGACGACGCCGTAGCGCTTCCTGTGTTCCGGCCGCTGCTGGGCTTCGAGAAGGAGGAGATCGTCGCGCTGGCGGAGCGAATCGGCACGGCGCCCATCAGCGCCCGCGTGCGCGAGTACTGCGCGATCGTGCCGGACAAGCCGGTCACGCACGCGCGGCCGGAGGCGGCACGCGACGAGGAATCGCGTGTGGACCTGACAGTGCTGGACGGGGCGATCGCGCAGCGGAAGGTGCTCGACCTCCGCAAGCTCGAGGCGATCGACCTGGTCGAGCCGTACCTGTTCGCCAGCGAAGTGCCCGCCGGCGCCGTGGTCATCGACTGCCGCGACCCGCACCACTATGCCGCCTGGCACTATCCGGGCGCGGAGCGTCGTGACCTGCACGAGATCGTGACCCAGCTCAAGAAGCTGGACAAGTCGCGAACGCACATCCTCTACTGCAACTACGGAATCCAGACGGCGCACGTCGCGGAGCTGCTGCAGCGTCAGGGTTATGAGGCCTACTCGTTCAAGGATGGACTTCGGGGGATCATGAAGTACGCCGCGGCTCAGGGCGTGCCGGTGGGCCGAGTCTGAGTCCGAGCAACCGTAGCGAAGCGAAGGTCAGCGAAGGGGAGTGGAGAGGGGTGGGTAGAGGCGAGGAGGGGCGAGGTGTGGGAGCTAACCTCTCGGGGTCCGGGCGGTGCCGGGCTACGGGATGACAAGCCAGGTACCCATCCACACATGTCCAACCATGGAAACCCCATTAGATTTTACATTGGCGTACCGAGAATCCACGATGGCGTGGGCAGGATCCACGATCCCGAGGAGCGGATGCCCGAATCCGGCTTGGAAGAGCGGGTCGCACACCTGGAAGGGCGTGTGCACGGCTTCGAAGGCCGGTTCGACCGCCTCGAGCGACGGATCGACGAGGTGGAAACGTCGCTCACAGCCCGGATCGACGGCGTGGAAAGCTCGCTGTCCGCGCGGATCGATGGCCTGGAAACGCGAGTTGACGGCCTTGAAACGTCGCTGTCCGCCCGCATCGGTGCTCTGGACGAGAAGTTCTCAGGCCACTTCCTCTGGCTGGTCGGATTGCAGGTGACCGTGCTCATCACCGTATTCGGAGCGTTGCTGGTTCGCTAGCTGGTTTCTACCCACCCCCCTTCTTTTTTGCAGGACAGTTCGCCACGCCCCGGAGCCACGCCGTCCGGACCGTCCCTCTTCCCCCTGGCGCATCTAGGGGTGCTAGGGTATCTTTCCCCTAGATCGGCATAGGGGGGCGGATCTGCGGACATGCCGTGGACTGGTCCCTCACCAAGCGATGGGGGTTGCTTCGTTGTTCTCGAGAGAATCCGGATTACTGCAAGGCACGGTCGAGCTGCTGATCCTCAAGGCCCTGTCTTGGGGGCCGATGCACGGATACGGGATCGCGAGCTGGATCGAGAGCGTCACGGACGACGTGCTGCGCGTGGAGGAAGGCTCGCTCTACCCGGCGCTGTACCGG
>JACQVC010000338.1 GCA_016209995.1 Gemmatimonadota bacterium | reverse complement strand
CCCATCCTCCTGGCGGTCGCGGCATATGCGCTCGGCGCGACACCCACGAGCTACGTGGTTGGACGGCTGTTTTTCGCCATCGACTTGAGGGAGCGCGGAAGCGGAAACCTCGGGGCCACGAACGCCTTCCGCGTGCTGGGCTGGCGAGCGGGCGTTCCCGTGATGGTCGTGGACGTCCTCAAAGGCTGGGTGCCCGTGGCCTTGTTTCCGCGCCTGCACGGCGATGCAGCCTGGGGGTGGGCGTTGGCCTACGGCGCGGCGGCTATCTTCGGGCATGTCTATTCGTTCTGGGTACGCTTTCGCGGCGGGAAGGGCGTAGCCACGAGCGCCGGTGTGTTTCTGGCGCTGGCGCCGTGGGCCCTGGCCATCTCCGCGGTGGTTTGGACACTGCTGGTCGGTAGGACTCGCATCGTGTCCGTGGGGTCCCTGGCGGCAGCCGCGGCGTTTCCGCTGGCGCTGCTGCTGACTCCACACCAGGGAGGGGCGGCTCTGGTGTGGTTCGCGACGGCGCTGGCGCTCTTCGTCTTCTGGGCGCACCGCGCGAACATCCGTCGCCTCTTGCGAGGGGAAGAGCTGAGGTTCGGCGAGACGCCGGACGGGACGGCCAACGCGTGAGCGAAGCGATTCCGGCTGTCGCCGTGGTCGGCGGAGGGAGTTGGGGCACCACGCTCGCAGCCCTGCTGCTCAAGCGGGAGCACAACGTCAGCCTATGGGTCCGCGAGCCCGAAGTTGCGCAGGACATCAACGTCCACCACGAGAACCGTCGCTTCCTTCCCGGCATTCGTCTTCCGGACGAGCTCCGCGCGAATACGGATCTCACACGTGTGGTCGCGGGCGCCGGCATCGTGGTCTCCGTGGTCCCCTCGCAGTTCGTCGGCGCCGTCATGAAAGAATGCGCGGGTCTGGTCCGGGGCGATGCGCTGATCGTCAGCGCATCCAAGGGCATCGAGACCTCGACGCTACGCACGTGTAGCGAGATCCTGGCGGAAATCCTCACGCGCGACCAGGCGAATCGCCTCGTGGTGCTGTCCGGACCCAGCTTCGCGATCGAGGTCGCTCGCGAGCGTCCAACGGCCGTGGTAGTGGCGAGTCACGACCCGGAGGCAGCGCGGCGGGCACAGCAGCTCTTCCAGACGAGCTACTTTCGCGTCTACACGAACGGGGACATTCTGGGGGTCGAGCTGGGCGGGGCACTCAAGAACGTCATTGCCCTGGCCGCCGGCATCGTTGCCGGCCTCGGCTTCGGGCACAACACGCTAGCCGCGCTCATCACTCGTGGACTCGCTGAGATCACGCGACTGGGCGTGGCCCTCGGCGCCGACCGCGCGACGTTCTCGGGGCTCGCCGGGCTCGGCGATCTGGTCCTCACCTGCACGGGTGAGCTTTCGCGCAACCGGACCGTGGGCTACCGTCTGGGCCGGGGAGAGCCTCTCGACGAGATCCTGCGTGACATGAATGCGGTGGCCGAAGGGATCAAGACGGCGGTGGCCGTGCACGCGCTCGCGGCCAAGCACGGCGTCGAGATGCCCATCAGCGAAGAAGTCTACGCGGTCCTCAGGGAGGGCCGCGATCCACGGGAAGCGGTTCAGAATCTCATGCTGCGCGAGCCGAAGCCGGAGCAGTGGTCCTAACGGTTCGTTTGGCCGTCGTCACCATAATGGACGGCGATTAGCCTCCCAGTGGCCGGGGTACCGCGATGACCGATCCAGTGAGCAAGAAGGCCTACTATTCGATCGGCGAAGTGTGCGACCTTACCGGGCTCAAGCCGCACGTGCTCCGCTACTGGGAGACGCAGTTCAACGTACTGAGCCCCACGAAAAACCGTTCCGGTAACCGCGTTTACCAGCCCAAGGAGATCAAGCTGATTCTGCTGGTGAAGCACCTGCTTTACGAGGAGGGTTATACCATCGATGGGGCGCGTCGCAAGCTGGAGCGCCTCCGGCGGGACGAGGCGGGAGTAAACGAAGCGGCAAGCGGGATCGTGAATGCGGAGGTCGTGGCGGAAATCAAGCGTGACCTGGGGAATCTCTTGCAACTTCTCAGTCGGGATGCCGCCACTTGAGCCTCCTAGCCCCAGCGACTCACGTCGCGCCGCTCCCGTGGCCCGTCAGCCTCGGAGAAGCCGGCACTCCCTGAACACAACCGTTCTCCTTGCGGATCCATGCTGATCCTGTGCACGAACGACGACGGTTTTCTGTCACTCGGTCTGCGCGTGCTGGCGAACGCGGCACGACGGCTAGGTGAAGTGCGAGTGGTCGCGCCGGACCGCGAACAGAGCGCCACGAGCCATTCCCTGACGCTTCACCGTCCGCTGCGGGTTCGCAACGCGGGGGACGGCGAGTCCGTCGTGGACGGCACGCCAACCGACTGCGTGATCCTTGCCGTCAACAAGCTGCTCGAGCGCCGGCCGGATATTGTGCTCGCCGGCATGAATCACGGCCCGAACCTCGGGGACGACGTGCTGTACTCGGGAACCGTGGCCGCCGCGATGGAGGCAACGGTAATCGGTATACCCGCGGTCTCCGTATCGTACGCGGGCGATCGCTACCAGGACATCGCAGAGTGGGAGCCGCTTCTCACTCGGTTCCTCAGCAACCTGATCCAGGCGCGTCATTTCCCACCGAGTACGCTGCTCAACGTGAACATGCCGCCGGTGTCCCCGAAGGATGTACAGGGCATCCGGGTGACCACGTTGGGGAGACGCGTGTACAGTGATTCGCTCCTGCGCGCCCTCGATCCGAGCGGAAGGGAATACTTCTGGATCGGCGGCGGGGTGACGAGCTGGTCCGGCAGCTCGGATTCGGACTTCCATGCCGTAGCGGACGGCTTCATTTCAGTGACGCCACTGCATCTCGACCTGACGAACTATCCCCTGTTGGAGGAAATCCGCCGTTGGAGCCTCGGTCTGTAAGCGAACGCTACGCGGAGCAGCGTGGGGAGCTGATCGATCAGATCCGGGCGAGCGGAATCGACGATCTCGAGATCCTATCGCTCTTCGACCGCGTACCACGACACCTCTTCGTAGCGGATGCAGTCCGCGCGCGAGCCTACGAGAACTCAGCGCTGCCGATCGGATTCGGGCAGACCACATCGCAGCCCTCGCTGCAGGCGCGCTACCTACAGGTACTCCGCCTCATGCCCGATGATCACGTGCTCGAGATCGGCACAGGCAGCGGATACTTCACCGCGCTGCTCGCTCAGTTGGCT
>JACQVC010000329.1 GCA_016209995.1 Gemmatimonadota bacterium | reverse complement strand
GTACAAGACGTACAACGACGGCATCAATCTGGTGAGCGGTCGCGAGATGCGGCTCATCGAGGCAGAAGCGCTCCTGGTAGCTGGCCAGTGGCAGCAGGCGATGCCGATCATCAACCAGATCCGCACCAGCAAGATCAGCACCACAACCGGGAAGGCCCTCGAGCCGTGGCCGGCGACCACGCTCGCTGAGGCGTGGACTGCCTTCCGGCGGGAACGCGGGATCGAGCTGTGGATCGAGGGCCGCCGCCTGAACGACTTGCGGCGCTGGAAGGCCGACAAGCGGCCCGGATCGTTGCACCCGTTGGAGGACCCGGCGAATCCGAAGACGTACCTGAGTCCCAATCAGGCTCTCTGCATCCCGATCTCCGACGCCGAGCGAGAGACGAACCCGAACCTCCGGACGTGAGGCGGTCCGAGCCGCCGTAGGCGTTACTTCGCGGTTGTCAGAGCGTCCGGGCCGGCCGTGTTGGGTCGGCCCGGACTTTCCTTGTTACTCCATTGGCCTCGAAGAGGCGACTCAGCCGGGAGGATCCGCATGAAACGCAACGCCGCCTGTTTTCTCAGCTTGCTTCTCCTGGGTCTCGTTGCGCCCGCGCGAGCCCAAGTGATCGACGATCCCGAGCTGGAGGGCACGTTCTCGATCATCGGACGCGACCCCGCCACGATGGAGCTCGGGATCGCCGTCCATTCCAAGACCATCGCCGTGGGCAGCCGCGTGCGGGGCGGCAAAGGGGGCGTGGCCGTTTTCGCGCATCAGGCGGGATCAAACCCCCTGTATAGCACCATCGGGATCGAGCTGCTCGAGGCGGGCTGGTCCCCGCAGGAGGCCCTCGACTTCATGCTGCGCGGCGACGAAGGCCGGAATGGGCGGCAGGTAGCCATCCTGGACATCCAGGGAAGGACGGCCGCCTGGACCAGTCCCACCAGCAGCGACTGGAAAGGTCATAAGTGTGGCGTGGACTACTGCGCGCAGGGCAATACACTCGCGGGCCCCGAGGTCGTCGAGGCCATGGCCCGCTCTTTCGAGGCCTCTGTCGGTACGGCGCCGCTGGCCGAGCGACTGCTGGATGCGCTGGAGGCGGGCAACCACGCGGGCGGTGACCGGCGAGGCGTGCAGTCGGCGGGACTCCTGATCTTGAAACCGCGCTCGATCCAGGACTTCGGGGACCGCGCCCTGGACCTTCGCGTCGATGAGCACAAGGACCCGTTCGGTGAGCTCCGTCGCGTGCTGAACGTACGCCGCGCCAGCGAAATCCTCGCGGGAGTGAACCCGAGACTGAATGCGAAGGATTTCGACGGTGCGCTGCGAATCGCGATGGCCGCGCTGGAGAAGGCGCCCGACTACGACAACGTATGGGTAGCCATCGCCAACGTGCACCTGCAGGCGGGCCGCAAGGCCGAGGCGCTGGCCGCGATCCGCCGCGCCGTGGAGCTGAATCCCGCCAACAAGAGGCAGCTCCCCCGGAACGCGAGCTTCGAGGCGCTGCACCGCGACCCGGAGTTTCTGCGCATCGTTTCGAATTGAGGATCAGTAGCAGGTCTGTCGGCGGCCCGGGCCTCGGGGCCCCCGCGCAAACGAACGTTTGCGTGGGGTAAGGGGCCAGGCGCCCACGGTCGGCCCGGGCGCGAGCCCGCACGCCGCTTCCCAGCCCCAAGAACCCTTGCGACGTACGGCTTTCACGGTTATTAGAGTACGCACGTTCTCTCCGTATGGTTTGCCCGTCCCCGGCAGCCGGTTTCACATTCATCAACTGCCGACTTAGCCCATGTCACTGGCGCCGTGTTGCCGATGATCGCCCTGAGGCCGGATTTGCGACGATTTTGGCGGGCCGGAGTAGCGCCGCTCCAGCGCTCCTCTGCGCTGAGGCGGGGGGAATGGAGGAGTACAACGTGAGGATCGGCCCCGTTCTCCTGGTGGAGGACAACGGAGACTACGCACTGCTCGTGCGACTCGCGTTCAAGGATGCGCGCGTCGGAAACCCGTTGCACGTGGTGGGTGACGGCGAAGCGGCCATCGAGTACTTCACGAGCTGGGCGCGCGGCGAGCCGATGTCGACGCCGCTTCCGTCGCTCGTGCTGCTCGACCTGAGCCTTCCCGGCAAGTCCGGCTTCGACGTACTGACGTGGCTGCGGAGCCAGCCGCGCTTTGCCTCGATGCCGGTCGTCGTGCTCAGCTCGTCTTCCGATCCGGGCGACCTCGAACGGATCCGCAACCTCGGGGCGGAGGATTACGTGGTAAAGCCCACGCGGTTCGGCGATCTCGTGACGATCGTCGGCACGCTTGCCCGCACCTGGTTGCTCGGCCAGGGCCCCGCCAGCGCCGACGCCGTCGACCAAGCATGACAGTGCGGGCCGCGCCCAAATCCACCGGCTCACTATCCCTTTGGGCTCGGGCAGGGCTTGCTCTGCTCGCCTTTGCGGTATACGCGGCAGCCTACGTGCCGCTCTACCGAGTCGCCGACACGGGCGCATCGGCGCTCGTCCTGATTCCGGTGGTCATCACCGCGTGGCTGCTCGGCTCCTGGGGCGGCGTGCTCGCCGGACTCCTGGGCTTTCCGCTGAATGCCGCCCTCCTCTTGCTGACGGGCGAGCGCGTCGCGCCGCTCCTCCTCGACCTGGATTCCCTGGAAGGGCCGGCCCTGGTGGTCGTCGTGGGCGCGGTCTTCGGCTTGCTGCGCGACCTGGGGATGCAGGTGCAGGCGCAGCTCGAGCGCTGGCGTCGCGCGACGTCGGACCTTCAGGAGAGCCAGGACCGCTACCGCGCGGTGGTGGAGGAGACGTCCGAGGGTGTGGTGCTGATCGACACCGAAACCAAGAAGATCGTCGAGGGCAACCCGGCGTTCCGCGTGATGGCGGCGTACGGCGGCGACGAGCTGCGCGAGTGCAGGCTCTACGATCTGCTGTCCGAGTCGAGACAAGAGATCGACCGCGGCATCGCCGAGATCCGCAGTGGCAAGCACTTCACCGGCGAGAAGCGGCTGCGACGCAAGGACGGCTCGCTCGGCGAGGTCGAGGTCGCCGTGGACCTCATCGTGTACGGCGGCCGAGAGGTGTTGTGCTGCGTGGTGCGCGACATTACGGAGCGCAAGCGGGCGGCCGCGCTGCTGGCCCGTTACACGGAGCAGCTTCAGGAGGCGCTAGCCGAGCTGGAGGCGATCACCTACTCCGTGTCACACGATCTGCGCACACCGCTGCTTACGATCCACGGATTCGGCACCCATCTGCTCGAGGGTCACGCCGCGCAGCTGGACGACGAAGGGCGGGATTTCCTGAACCGCATGCTCAGCGCCGCGGACCGCATGGACGCGCTGATCAACGACCTGCTGGTGTACGGACGGGTCGGCCGCGCGGAGCCCAAGCTCGAGCCGCTGGACACGGGGTCCGTGATCACGAAGACGATCGACCAGCTCGAGGCCGTCCTCTCCCAACGCGGCGCGCAGGTCACCGTCACGAAGCCGTTGCCCCGCGCGGTTGCGGATGCGGGCGTGCTCGGGCAGGTGCTCGAGAACCTGCTCTCGAACGCCATCAAGTTCGTTCCGCCCGACCGCACGCCGCACGTGCGTGTACGCGGCGAGATCAACGGCAACCGGGCGCGAATCTGGGTGGAAGACAACGGGATCGGCATCGCGCCCGAGCACCGCGAACGCATCTTCCGCGTCTTCGAGCGCCTGAATCCCGCGGACGCTTACTCCGGCACCGGCGTGGGCCTGGCTATCGTGCAGAAGGGCGTCGAGCGGATGGGGGGCAAGGTCGGCGTGGAGTCGCAGCCCGGGAAGGGGAGCCAATTCTGGATCGAGCTGGCTGCCGCGGGAGAATAATGCTCGTCTATCATAGTTGTGACGAGCAAACCACCGTTTCACGGGCAGCAACCACTTAGATGTTCTGGTAGTGGACGGGCCACTAGAACGATTCGAGCAGCAGGAACGGCCGTGCCGGAGCGGCCGCCCTGCGGCCCCAGGACACGGCTCGCAGCTCGGCGGCGGCGGAATCCGGGGGACCGAGCAGTCGGGCGTTCGGCCGCCACATGAGATAACGGGTTGCCAATCCCGCCATAGAGAGGACCACCGGTGCCATCGTCTGCGAGTCACACCGCGGCCCGGGCGCAGTTGCCGCCCCGAGGCCCGCCTCCCCCAAGCCCCGCTCGCTGACCTCCCACACGCGCTCGTTGGCCGGAAGCTGGGGATCCAACACGGCAAACGGTTCGAGCGCGGGCGT